>JAYSPJ010000195.1:0-3287 GCA_043722155.1 Bradyrhizobium sp. | reverse complement strand
GGATCACGCTCGGGCCGGCACTCGCGTTCGCCTACGTCGCGGCATCGGACGCGACCCGGCTGCTTTCCGGATCATCAAGGACGTCGGGCCTTTCATGATCGCGCAACTCGTGGTCCTGTTCCCAATGGGATGGTTCCCGCCGCTGGTGACGGTGCCGGCAAAATGGTTCGGCGGTCAGGCGACTTGAATTCAGTAAAAAACGGAGGGAGCGACGATGGCCGCGAAAATCATGATCCTGAACGGACCGAATTTGAACTACCTGGGGATCCGGGAGCCCCACATCTATGGCTCGACGACGCTGAAAGAGATCGAGGCGAGCTGCCAGGAGCTCGCCTCGTACCTCGGGATCTCGATTTCGTTTCACCAGTCCAATCTCGAGGGCGAACTCGTCAACCTTATCCAGTCGGCGCACGGCAGTGCCGACGCGATCATCATGAATCCCGCCGCCTATTCGTTTACGTCGATCGCCCTGATCGACGCGCTGAAAATATTCGAAGGGCCGAAAATCGAGGTTCATATCTCGAATATTCACGCCAGAGACGAGTTGCACCGGCATTCGATCACGTCGACCGCTTCCACCGCGGTGATCTGCGGTCTCGGCCCTTACGGATACATCGCCGCAATCCTGGCGGCGGTGCAGAAGCTGGGGAAATTGCCGGATAAAATTCCGGCGTCGCTGCACGGCCTGCGGGCGAAAGCCTAGTACCAACTATTTGAGACAGGTGAGTCGCTTGCTGCCCATGCTTCGAGACGCTTGCGACGCTCGCTCCTCAGCATGAGGTTGTTGTGTTTCAGCAAGTTAAACCTCATCCTGAGGAGGCCGCGAAGTGGCCGTCTCGAAGGATGGGCAGCAATACCGATTTGTGATTCCATGTACCAGGATCAACGGCTTGGGAGGATACGACGATGCGCGGAGCGGGTTTCCTGGCGATCTGGAGCGACGTCGAAAGATCAATTCTGACCGATTATCGTCACTGGCTGACGCGTGAGCACACCACGGAGCGGGTGACCACCGAGGGGTTCCTCGCCAATCGCGTGTTCCGCGCTGATCGCGCCGACATCGAGCGGTTCTTCATTCTCTACGAACTGCAAGCGCCTGAGGTTCTCGACGGGCCGGCCTACCTCGCGCGCCTCAACGCGCCGACGCCCTGGTCGCAGCGGATCATGCCGCAACTCGGCAACTTCGTTCGCGGCGGCGGGAAGGTGACCGCCCGGGCCGGGCGGGGCGAGGGGGCCACCATTGTCGCGCTGCGTCTCGAACGTCTGCCGGAAGCGCCCCAGCGCCTGGCCGATGCTATTGCCGCGCTCGACGGCATCGCCGCGGTGCAGATCGGCGCCACCGATATCGCCAGGACCTCGGTGCCGACGGTCGAAAAAGGCATGCGGCGGGACGAAGGCGTGTTTGCCGGCCTGCTGCTGATCGAAGCGCTCGACGCGACATCGCTTCGCAGCGCGCTGCGCAGGGCGGCCGACATGGCGCCGGACGTGCTTGGCGATGTCGGCGATCCCGAGATATATCAAGGCATCTTCGCGCTGGACAAGCGCATCGCCGGGGTCGAATAGTTCCGTCCCTTTCGTCATCGCCTGATTCGTATTAAGCGTCTCTCTGTCGCGGCCAGCGGCCGAGGGAGTGCGGCATGATCATCGAACGTCAACAGGATGTCACGGTTGCCGCGACATCGGTGATGGAACAGACGTCCGACCCGCGGTTGCGGGAAATCATGGTGTCGCTCGTCAAGCATCTGCATGGCTTCATCCGCCACGTTCGCCTGACCGAGGCGGAATTCCGCGAAGCCGCCGCCGTTCTGGGCGAACTCGGCAAGCTCACGACCGACACGCACAACGAAATCATCCTGATGGCCGGCTCTCTCGGCGTTTCGTCGCTGGTGTGCCTTCTGAACAATGGCGATCAGTGCAATACCGAAACCGCGCAGTCGCTGCTCGGGCCTTTCTGGCGGTTGAACTCTCCGCGGGTTGCCAACGGCGGCTCCATCGTCCGGTCCGATACGCCGGGCGCTCCGCTGTTCGTCACCGCGCGCGTGGTGGACGCTGCCGGCCGGCCGATCGTTGGGGCGGAAGTGGATATCTGGCACGCCTCGCCGGTTGGGCTTTACGAAAACCAGGATCCCGAGCAGGCCGAGATGAATCTGCGCGGCAAATTCACCACCGATGCCGATGGGCGCTTCCGGTTTCGTTCGGTGATGATGGTCGGCTATCCAATTCCGACCAACGGCGTGGTCGGCCGCCTGTTGAAGCACCAGAACAGGCATCCTTATCGGCCGGCGCATCTCCACGCGCTGATTTTCAAGCCGGGATTCAAGGTCTTGATTTCCCAGGTCTACGATCCCGCCGATCCGCACATCGACAGCGACGTGCAGTTTGGCGTGACGAAGGCGCTGATCGGCGATTTCGTCCGCCATGACGAGTCGCATCCGGCCGAACCCGATGTAGGCGCACCCTGGTTTTCTCTCGACTACGTCTACAGGATGGAGGTAGGTGACGCCGTGCTTCCACGCCCGCCCATCAAGTGACAGAGGGGCGAATTGATCCACGAGACCAGGCTACCCATGACATTCCCCAATTGCGCCGTCTCCCGGACCTTGGTCCGGACGTCCATGGCCGTGCTGGTGCTGCTCGCGCTCGCCGTTCCTCAACGTCAGGCCCTTGCCGAGACCAAATACCCTGGCAAGGCCGTGCGGATCGTGTTGCCCTTTGCCGCCGGAGGCGTTGCCGATATTACGGCGCGCGTGATCGCAGAACGGCTCGGCGTCAAGCTTGGAGGGCGCTTCTACATTGAGAACCAGCCCGGCGCGGGCGGCATTGCCGCGGCCCGAACGGTGATCTCCTCGCCGCCCGACGGCCTCACTCTGGCATTGCTGTCGAACGGAACCGCGATCAGCGTCTCCCTGTTCAACAGCTTGCCCTACGATCCGCTGAAGGATTTTACTCCGATTTCGAGCCTGGGCTTTTTCGATTTCATCTTCGCCACCAACGCCGACTCGCCGTTCAAGACGCTGGCGGACTTGATGGCTGCCGCAAAGGCCAAACCCGGGTCGCTCAATGTCGGCACCATCAATGTCGGCAGCACCCAGAATTTGTCGGCCGAGTTGTTCAAGACCGCGGCCAACCTCGATGTCGTGATCATTCCCCATCGGGGAACGCCTGAGGTTCTGGTGTCGACCATGCAGGGCAACCTCGCCCTCATGATCGACAGCTACTCGGCGATGAAGGGCAATCTCGCCGACGGGAAAATCCGGGCGCTGGCGGCGACGGGTCCGACACGTTCG
>JAYSPJ010000194.1:0-3612 GCA_043722155.1 Bradyrhizobium sp. | reverse complement strand
GCGTTGTCCTTGGACTGCTCGATCACCTTGGCGAGGTCGAAATCCAGCACCGCGTCGTTCTTGCGGAACAGCATCATGAACCGCACCGCGTCGGAGCCGACCTCGTCGACCACCTCGCGCAAGGTGACGAATTCGCCGGAGCGTTTCGACATCTTCACCGGCTCGCCATGGCGCAGCAGCCGGACCAGTTGCACGACCTTCACGTCGAGCGCGGCCCTGCCCGCCGTGACGGCTTTGACGGCCGCCTGCATGCGCTTGATGTAGCCGCCGTGATCGGCGCCGAACACATCGATCAGATTGGAGAAACCGCGGTCGAACTTGTTCTTGTGGTTGGCGATATCGGAAGCGAAATAGGTATAGCTGCCGTCGGACTTCATCAGCGGGCGATCGACGTCGTCGCCATAGGCGGTGGCGCGAAACAGCGTCTGCTCGCGGTCTTCGTAATCTTCCACCGGCGCGCCGCCTTTGGGCGGCGGCAGCCGGCCTTCATAGACGTCGCCCTTGGAGCGGAGAAAGTCGATGGTCTCCGTAACCTTGTTGTTGCCGGTTTCGATCAGCGACCGCTCCGAAAAGAAAACGTCGTGCTTGATATTGAGCGCGGCGAGATCGGTCTTGATCATGTCCATCATCATGGCGATGGCCCTCGCCCGCACGACCGGCAGCCAGGCGCCTTCCGACATCGCCTTGAGTTTGTCGCCATACTCCGCGGCGAGCGCCTGCCCCACCGGCTGGAGATAGTCGCCGGGATAAAGCCCTTCCGGTATCTCGCCGATGCTTTCGCCGAGTGCTTCGCGATAACGCAGGAACGCCGAGCGCGCGAGCACATCGACCTGGGCGCCGGCGTCGTTGATGTAATATTCCCGGGTGACGTCGTAGCCCGCGAATTGCAGCAGGCTGCACAAAGCATCGCCGAATACCGCGCCCCGGCAGTGGCCGACATGCATCGGCCCGGTGGGGTTGGCCGAGACGTATTCGACATTGACCTTCTCGGCCGCGCCCATCGGGCTCTTGCCATAGGCCGCGTCCTCGCGCAGCACGGTACGCAGCGCGTCCGACCAGGCGGAGGGTTTCAAGGTCAGATTGATGAAGCCGGGACCGGCGACGTCGACCGAAGCAATCAGATCATCCGCGCGCAGCCTGGCCGCGATTGCTTCGGCGAGATCGCGCGGTTTTGCCCTGGCCTCCTTGGCCAGCACCATCGCGGCATTGGTCGCCATGTCGCCATGCGTCGCATCGCGCGGCGGCTCGACCACGACCCGCGACAGGTCGGTATCAGCGGGCCAGCCGCCCTCGGATGCGAGCGCGCCGCAAACCGCGTGGACGCGCGCGAGCACGTTGGCGAAAAGATGCTGCGGTTGTCTGGAATCGACCATGGGCGTGACTGGACCGGGGATGATGCCGCGTGCGGCTAGGCCGCCGCCTAACGCAAATCCGGGGTCGAGTCAAAAAGCCTTTGATGCTCGGTGATGGCGAAACGGTCGGTCATCCCGGCGATAAAGTTGCCGATGCGCCGTGCGCGCTCGGTTTCGGTCTCGTGATCGCCGCCATCGCGCGGCAGCCATTCCACCGGCAGATCGCCCGGGCTCTGCTGGTAGCGCGCGAACAGGTCGAACAGGATCTGTTCGGCCTCGCCCATCACCCGCATCACCCGCTGATGCCGGTACATCCTGACCTTCAGGAACGCCTTGATCTCGGCTTCCGCCTGCGCCACCGCTGAAGGAAACGCGATCAGGACGTCGCCAAGGTTGCGCACATCCTCGACCGATGTCGGTCTGATGATATCGAGTCGCCGGCGCGCTTCGGTGACCACCGCGCCGATCAGATAGGAAATCAGTTCGCGCACCAGTTCCGCGCCGCGCCTGCCGTCGTCGAGATCGGGATGATGCCGGGCGATCTCCGCGATCATTTCGGCTGTCAGCGGCATCACCTTGAGATCGTCGACCCCAAACAAGCCGGCCCGCAGGCCATCGTCGATGTCGTGGGCGTCATAGGCGATATCGTCGGCGATCGCCGCGACCTGGGCCTCCAGCGACGCAAAGCTCCACAGTTCCAGGTCGTATGTCGCCATGTAGTCGGATATCCCTGCGGGAATGCCGTGGTCGCGATAACGTCCGACGCAGGCGCCGCTGCGCTGGGTCAACGGACCGTTGTGCTTGACGATGCCCTCCAGCGATTCCCAGGTCAGGTTGAGCCCGTCGAACTCGGGATAGCGATGTTCCAGCGAGGTGACGACGCGCAGGGTCTGCGCATTGTGGTCGAAACCGCCATGGGCCTGCAGACAGGCATCCAGCGCCCGCTCGCCGGCGTGGCCGAACGGCGGATGCCCGAGATCATGCGCCAGCGCCAGGGTTTCCGTGAGATCCTCGTCGAGGCCGAGCTGCCGGGCCAGCGCCCGGGCGATCTGCGCCACTTCGAGACTGTGGGTGAGCCGGGTTCGATAATGATCGCCCTCGTGGAACACGAATACCTGGGTCTTGTGCTTGAGGCGGCGGAAGGCGGTGGAATGGATCACCCGGTCGCAATCTCGCCGGAACGGGCTGCGGGTCTTGCTCGGTGGCTCCGTAAACAGCCGCCCGCGGCTGCGGTCGGGGTCGCAGGCATAGATTGAGCGAGGGGCTGCCATTCCGACCGACACGGTGTTTTAATCCTTATCCAATTGATTCTGCTGGCCTGCGCACTTAACTATGGGCAGTGCCGGAAACCAAATAATTTGGGTATGGCAGCGGCGACCGGAGACTTCTCACATGACGACAGCCGTCACCATCAGCGAGCGGGCCGCCCGTCGCATCGGGGAGATCCTCAAGACCGAGGGCGACGGCGCCATGCTCCGGATCAGCGTCGAGGGCGGCGGTTGCTCGGGCTTTCAGTACAAGTTCGACGTCGAGCGCGCCCAGGCCGAGGATGACCTCGTCATCGCACGCGACAGCGTGGTGGTGCTGGTCGACCCGGCCTCGGTGCCGTTTCTGGCCGGCTCCGAAGTCGATTTCGTCGACGATCTGATCGGCGCCTCGTTTCGGGTGGTCAACCCCAACGCCACCGCCTCCTGCGGCTGCGGCACCAGCTTTTCGATCTGAAAACTTCGAATTCGCTGGATCAGGGTGGTTTCGGAACGAGACCCTACCCTTGGCGCTCTACGCGACCTGCGTCAGGTCTGCCTCGAACTCCCGGCGCATTCTGCGATTGGCCTCGTCCAGCCAGCCGATCGCATCCCGCAATTCGTCTGCGCTGATGCTGGCCGCCCGGTGTTCAATCAACCTTGCGATATCAGACATCTCGCTGGCGCCGAGAGTCCTTGCCGACCCTTTCAGGGCACAGGCCTCGATCTCGATCAACTCCCGGTCGCTCCCTTCCGCGAACTGCCGAAACAGCGCCAGGCGCGCATCGGTCTCGCGCGCAAACACTGCGAAAGTCTCCCGCACGCCATCCTCGCCGATCGCGGCGGTCAGGTGCGCCAGTGCCGTCCGGTCGAGGACCGCGGGGATGGGAGTCGACGCCGAATCTTCCGGCATCGCAGGAGCACGCCCGAGGGCCCGCAGCACCGCGGCGACCAGTGCCGGCTTGCGCAGCGGCTTGGCGAGGAAATCGGACATGCCGGCATCACTACACAGCTTG
>JAYSPJ010000193.1:0-2875 GCA_043722155.1 Bradyrhizobium sp. | reverse complement strand
CTCGGTCGCGCTGATCTTCTTCAGCGGGTTCGGTGTCCAGTCCGGCCGCCAAAGCTACATGATTCCGGTCGATGCCCAGATATGGACCGAGCCGGATGTTCGCCGCGACGGCTTCAGCCTGGAGACGGTGCTGGGCGAGATCAACGGCCGCGGCGCGGGCGTCAAGATCGCCCTGATCGACGCCTCCCGGCGTAACCCCTTCGAGCGGCGTTTCCGCAGCTTTTCCGCCGGCCTCGCACCGGTAATCGCGCCGAACGGAACGCTGGTGATGTATTCGGCAGCCCTCAGCTCCGTGGTCAGCGACAATGGCGGCGACCACAGCCTGTACGTACGGGAATTGCTCAAGGAAATTCGCGTTCCCGACCTGATGGCCGAGGAAACCCTGAATCGAACCCGCGTCGGCGTCACCCGCGCCTCCCGCAGCGAGCAGGTGCCGTGGATTTCGTCCTCTCTGGCCGAGGATTTTTCCTTTATCCCGGGCGCGAGGCCGGCAGGTCAGGTGGCGGCGTTGCCCCAGGTTGCGCCGCAAGTGACGCCTCAGGCCCCTCCTCAGGTCACGCCTCAGGTCACCCCCCAGCAACCGCCGCCGCCCGCGCGCGTCGAACCCCCGCCGCTGCCGCGCGTCGAAACACCGCTCCCGCCGCCGCCCAAGCCGGCCGAAGTCACCCTCGCTCCGCCTGAAAAGCCGGCGGACGAAACGCCGACGGCGGTGGCGCTGGCCGATGATCCGACCATCAAGAGCCTGACCGCGAAGCTTGCCGCCAATCCCGACGACGGCAACGCGCTGTACCGGCGCGGGCAGGTCTATGCCAGCAAAGGCGCCTACAGCCTCGCCATCAAGGATTTCGACAACTCGCTGCGGCTGAACCCCAAGGACGTGGAAGCCTATAACAACCGCTGCTGGGCCCGCACCGTGATCGGCGACCTGCAGGCCGCCCTGAAGGATTGCAACGAGGCGCTGCGGCTGCGCCCGAACTTCGTCGATGCCCTCGACAGCCGCGGCCTCGTCAACCTGAAGATTGGGCAGACGAAAAATGCAATTGCCGATTTCGACGCCGCCCTCAAGATCAACCCGCGACTGACCTCGTCGCTGTACGGCCGCGGCCTTGCCAAGCAGCGAAACGGCTCGATTTCCGAGGGCGAATTGGACATATCCAATGCCAAGGCCATGGATCCGAATATTGTAAAGGAATTCGCGAGTTACGGGTTACGCTAACGATTATTTGAGGTGGGGACCGGCGCTGCCTGAACCCCGGGGCAGGCAGCAGAGACAAACCCAGTATAGCCGAGCCGGGATGGCGCCGGGCCGCGTCTGATTTGTCCGGCGGCGCATTTGAGAATGGATCGGAACCGCGCCAACAGCGCAGGAGGGACTGGCAATGTCAAAGATGTCTGGAAGGAAAAATCTTACCGCAATCCTTTCGATCGTGACGATCGGCGCCGCGCTTTCGTTCGGAATAGCCAACGCCGTCGCCGCCGAAGATGTCACCGAGGATCAGATCCTCAGGGCGCTCGCGCCGGCGAAGAAGCCGCTGACCCGGGGCCTGTCGGTGGGGCCGCCGCAGGCCGAGCCGGCGGTTACCGCCGAGGAAGGGCGTTTTGTCCAGAAAATCCGCGGCCGGCCGACGCGTTCGCTTTCGGTCAGCGAGCGTGAGGAAATCGCCACCCTCGCCAAGGACAAGCCGAATATCGATCTGGAAATCACCTTCGATTACAACTCGGCCGATATCAGCGCCAAATCGCTGCCTTCGGTCCAGGCGCTCGGAAAGGCCCTTACCAATCCCGACTTGAAGGGCTCGACCTTCGTGGTCGCCGGCCATACCGACGCCGCGGGCGGCGAGGGTTACAACCAGGAACTGTCCGAGCGGCGCGCCGACTCGATCAAGCGCTATTTGACCGACAAGTTCGGCATCGCCGGCGCTGACCTCGTGACCGTCGGATACGGCGAGAGCAAGCTCAAGGATCCGAGCCAGCCGCTGGCGGAAGCCAACCGTCGCGTTCAGGTCGTCAACATGGCCAACAAGACCACCGCGTCCAAGTAACTGTCGAGGTAACCGCCGAAGCGAATCGTGGCGCCGTGTAGAGTTTTCCAGCAGGAGCCTCCGTCCGATCGGATCGGACGGAGGCTCTGTGTTTATTTGACGCATTTGCCGGCGCGAGCAGGTATCCACTTCGCTGGAAAACGCTATAAATGCGTCTTCACCCGTCCCACCCGATAGGTCTGGATTGATCCGGCGATGAAACTCTCGGAATATCTCAAGCCTGCGATCGGAGTGGCCGTGGTTGTCGTGCTGGCAACCGGATATTACTGGTTTGAGCACCGTCCTCGCCCCGAGGAAAAGGAAGCTCCGACCAACGCCATGGTCATCGTCACGAAAAGCACCAACGCCTGTTTCTCCGATCTGGTCCGGGTCACCGGCTTTATCGTGCCGCGCCGGGAAGCGGTGATCGGCGTCGATCAGGAAGGCTCCAGGGTTTCCGAGGTGCTGGTCCGCGAAGGCGACATCGTCACCGACAATCAGGAATTGGCGCGGCTGACACCGCCACCGCAGCAGGCACAAGGCGGGCGAGCCGCGCCGACCGTGCTGCGCGCGCCGGCTGCCGGCCTCGTTACCGAAGTCAGGACCATCGCCGGCGCGCCCGCCTCGCCGCAGGCCGGCCCGATGTTCCGGATTTCCGTCAACAACGAAATCGAACTGGATGCCGAAGTGCCGGCGATCCATATGCTGAAGCTCAATCCCGGCGCGGGCGCGCGTATCAGCCGGGACAATGTGCCCGACCTGATCGGACGGGTGCGGCTGGTCTCGCCGCAGATCGACCGCGCCACCCAGCTCGGCCATATCCGGATCTCGATGACCAACAACCCTTCGCTCAA
>JAYSPJ010000192.1:0-2931 GCA_043722155.1 Bradyrhizobium sp. | reverse complement strand
GCGCGAGTTGTTCGACGGAACGGCGACTGCCGATCAATGCATCGCGGCCACGGCGATCCCGAACCTGTGGCTCACGCCGCTATCGCGCGAAGCGGCCGGTGGCGTCAGGTTGGCGCCGCTGCTGTTCAAGCAATTCGTGGACGACGTGCGACCCCGCTTCGATCTCATGATCGTCGATTCGCCGGCGGCGGGAGGCAATCGCGGCATCCTCTCCCTGGCGAACATCGTGCGCAACGTCCTGATCGTCATCAAGTATGGCGGCCCGACTCGCGAACAGGTCGCGACCCTCAAGGCCGATCTCGAGCGCACCGAGGCGAGTGTCCTCGGTTGCATTCTCAATCAGCGCGAATTGGTGGTGCCGCGCCTGCTTTATGGCTCACGCTGATCTGCTCGAGCCGACGCCGCTCATTGCCTTTCCGGCGCAGTGGCTCTTCGCCGTCCTGATCGGCACGGCCGGCGCGACGCTGGTCGTTGCTGTCTCCTCTTTCAACCCGCTGTACGCGGTCGCCGCGTCCGTCGTCATCCCGGTCATGGCGATCGTCGTCGTGCGGCCGCGACTCGGCATGCTGTTGCTGATCTTCCTGATCTCCTTCATGGAGGAGTTCCGCGGCGGCATCGGTGATACCAAGGTCGGCGGCGACGAGGCCTTGCGGTCGGAACGCCTGCCTTTCTACTCGGTCACCCTGGGATTGCCGGGACTCTACATTCCCGATGTCCTGATCGGCGGTCTCACGTTTCTGTACTTCGTCAAGCTGGTGCTCTGGCGTGAGCGTTCGCCGTTCATCTTCGATCGCATCGGCGTGGCCTTGCTCCTGATCGCCGCTTCGCTGTTCGTGTCGATCGTGGTGTCGCTCGCCAGGTCCGATCCGTTCGGTCCGATGGTGTTGGACCTGAGCAGCCTGGGCAGCATCAAGCTTCCGGAAAAGAACGTGAGCGACGTGGCGCGCTATTTTCCGATCCTGCACTTCAAGCTCTTCGCCCTGCTGTTTCCGTCGTACATGCTGGGCATGTTCTTCTTCCGCGAGGAGCGCGACGTCAAGCAGATGCTCATGGTGTTCGGCCTGGCGATGATCGCGACGATCGGGCTCGCCTCCTACCGGCTGATTCGCGACCCGACGATCATCAAGACCCTCACGCCGGTGGTGTTCGATACCGGTAGCGTCACCTTCATGCTGATGACTGTGTTCTATTGCGTCAGCATGTGGGCCTACGGCAGGTACCGGATCGCGCAAACGGTGGTGCGGACGATCTTCTGCGTGCTGCTGATGCTGTTCATCCTGCTCTCCTTCCGGCGCACGCTGTGGGGCGCCGCGGCGGTGGGGGTCGTGATCCTTCCCTTCCTGATGCCGCCCTCGGCGCGGTGGCGTCTCCTGATGCTCGGCGGTCTCGGGCTGTGTGCGGTGATGATCATTCTGGGGGCAACGCCGCCGGGACAACTGGTATTGCAATCGCTGGTCTCGCGCGCCAGCGAAACCAACCTCAACCAGTCCTCGACGCTATACCGCTTCGCGCTGCTGGTCTGGCTGGTGGACCGGTTCGACGATCTCCCCCTGTTGGGCTACGGCGTGTTGCCACTGTGGGACGAGATCGTGCGCATCCGGTATTTCTTCATCAGCATGGAAAATGTCCACAGCCTGTTCCTGTGGATACTGCTGCGCACCGGCGTGATCGGGATGCTGGTGTGGATCTTCGCCCTCTACCTGATCCTGTCACGCATGAAGGCGGTGTATCGGGCCATCGACGACGACCGTAACCGCATCATCATCGTGGTGATCTTCCTGTCGATCATCATGCTGATGTTCAACGGCATCTTCAATCCGGTCTACGCCAACGTGCGCCACATCGTCCCGCTCGGCGTGTCGCTGGCGCTCATCTCGCGGTTTCCGGCATTGACCCGTTCCAAGGCCGGCGGCGCGCTGCAAGCTTCCTGAAATCCGCATGCGGACGCATCGTGGGGCGGACGGTCTGGTGGCTGCATCAGCCCGGTCGCTTTCGGCGTCCGGCCCGCTTCCAGGCGGCGTGCGACTTCGACGCCGATGAGGGTATGGGTGAACGCCGAAATGTGGTGATAGCCATGCAACACGTGCATTTCCGCCACGCCTTCATAGGCTGACAGGAGCGAGCGACTGGTGACCACCTCCACCCCCGATGCGTGCAGGCGCTCCAGCATCGGGTCGGTCAGGGACGGCACGAACCGGTAGGGCGCTGGAAACGCCGGTATGTCGACGACGATCAAGCGGATCCCGTTGTGGACGCAGAACTGCTGCATGCGCTCGAGGAGACCGAGCGCCAGGTCGGTTTGATAGCGATTGACACGCTGCGGAATCGTGTACTCGAACCCGCCGGCCTCGGTCGGTTCGCTGCCCGGCTTCCCGGACGCCTCCTTGGCGGCGAACCTGCCCAGTTGCAGCTTGGCGAAGATCCAGGCGTTGTTGAAGAGCATCGAGTAGAAATACGAGTTGTCGCCAAGCCAGCGCACGCCCGGGATGGCGTAGATGGCGTTCTGGATCTTCACACCCGGCAGATGCTCGAATTTCCGCTCCACCACGTGGCCGTCGCCATCGACCCCGAAAAGACCCGACTTCAGGTTGTCGTCGAAATCGTTGGCGAAGAATCCCACGACGACGGCATCGGGCCGGTACCTGACCCCCTCGTTCTCGAGCAGGGCGAGCTGCTCTGCCGTGCCGAACCCGGAAACCCCGGTATTGATCACTTCCGCGGTTCGGCCGGATCCGACCAGCGCCCGTTCGAGGACCGCCGAGAAGGTCTGCTCCTGACCCACTTCATAGCCCTGGGTGTTCGAATCGCCAAGGCTGAGCACGCGGGTCGTGCCGGTCTTCTTGTCATAGGAAAAGTCGCGTGTATTCCGGAACCCGCGGGCATTGGTGGTGAACTTCCAGCTGCCGTCGACGCTGGTGTGCCAGAACTCCA
>JAYSPJ010000191.1:0-3295 GCA_043722155.1 Bradyrhizobium sp. | reverse complement strand
TTCGGGCAGGACGGCAACTATAATCACGAGGCGATTGTCGCCCGCATCAATGCCGACCTCGCCAACGATCTCGGCAATCTGGCGCAGCGTTCGCTGTCGATGATCGCCAAGCAGCTCGAAGGCGTGCTGCCGGAGCCCGGCGAGTTCAGCGACAACGACAAGGCGATGCTGGCGCAGGCCGATGGCATGCTCGCGCTGGCTCGAACGGCGATGGCGACCCAGCAAATCCATCAGGCGCTCAATGCGGTCTGGTCCGTGGTGGCGGAAGCCAACCGCTATTTTGCCGGCGAGGCGCCCTGGGCGCTGGCCAAAACCGACCCCGCCCGTCAGCGCACCGTGTTGTACGTGACCGCCGAAGTGGTGCGTCAGGTCGCCATCCTGGCGCAACCTGTCATGCCCGACTCCTCGGCGAAGATGCTCGATAGCCTCGGCATTCCCGGTGACATGGAGTCGCGGAATTTTGCCGCCCTTGGCACGCGCATCAAGGCCGGCACCAAACTGCCTGCGCCGACGGGAATCTTTCCGCGCTACGTCGAACCGACCGCCGGCTGATCGGTTGATTGCAATGCTCGTCGATAGCCATTGCCACCTGGACTTTCCCGATTTCGCCGACGATCTCGACGGCATCGTCGCGCGGGCGGAAAGCGCCGGGATCGGGCGCATCGTCACCATCTCGACGCGGGTGAAGCGTCTTTCCGGATTGATCGAGATCGCGGAGCGGTTTCCGACCGTCTATTGCTCGGTCGGCACCCATCCGCATCACGCCGACGAGGAAGACGGAATTCCGGCGGCCGAACTGATCGAGCTGACCAAACATCCCAAGGTCGTGGCGCTGGGCGAGGCGGGGCTGGATAATTTCTACGACAACGGCTCCCCGGAAGCGCAGGAGCGCGGCTTTCGCGCCCACATCGCCGCCGCACGAGCCACCGGCCTGCCGCTGGTGATCCATACCCGCGATGCCGACGAGGCCTGCGGCCGCATCCTCGAGGATGAGATGGCCCAAGGTCCCTTTCGCGCCGTGCTGCATTGCTACACCGGCGGGCGGGACCTTGCGATGAAGGCGATCTCCCTGGGGCTGTCTATTTCATTCACGGGCATCCTGACCTTCAAGAAGTCGCAGGCCTTGCGCGATCTCGCGGCCGAGCTTCCGGCCGACCGCATCATGGTGGAAACCGACGCCCCGTATCTCGCGCCCGGCAAATTTCGCGGCAAGCGAAACGAGCCGTCTTACGTCGTTGAAGTTGCAAGAGTGCTGGCGGAAACGCGGGGCGTTTCGCTGGACGAGATATCGCGTCAGACCACGGAGAATTTCTTCCGCCTGTTCAGCAAAGTACCGCCTTCGAAAGCGACGGTATGACACTGACGCTGACAGTCCTCGGCTGCGGATCCTCGGCCGGCGTTCCGCGCCCCGCACTCGGCTGGGGCGCCTGCGATCCCGGCAATCCGAAGAACCGTCGCCGCCGCTGCTCGCTGCTGGTCGAACGTCAATCCGGCACCGGCATCACCCGGATCGTGATCGATACCGCGCCCGACCTGCGCGAGCAATTGATCGATGCCGATGTCGATCACATCGACGCGGTTTTTCTCACCCACGAGCATGCCGATCAGACCCATGGCATCGACGACCTGCGCTCGGTGGTGATGCACCAGCGTCGGCGTATTCCGGTTTATCTGAACCGGTCGACCGCCGATCATCTCCTGCTGCGGTTTTCCTACTGTTTCGTCACTCCGCCGGGCAGCGAGTATCCGCCGATCCTGGAACATCACGCCATCGAGTCGGGCGAAAGCCGGACCATCGAAGGGAAGGGCGGTCCGGTGACGCTCGCCGCCTTTATCATGCAGCACGGCAACATTCCTGCGCTGGGCTATCGCATTGGCGATGCCGCCTACACGCCGGACGTCAGCGACATTCCGGCCGAGAGCTGGCCGTTCCTGAAGCATCTCGACCTCTGGATTATCGACGGGCTTCGATATGCCGGGCATCCCAGCCATTTCAGCGTCAACGACGCGCTGGCATGGATCGACCGCTTCAAGCCGCGCCGGGCCGTCATCACCAACATGCATTCCGATCTGGATTACGAGGTGCTGCGGCAAAGCCTGCCGCAGGGCGTCCTACCGGCGTTCGACGGCATGCGGCTGACGCTGGAGCAGGCCGGATAAACTTGTGCATTCGAGCCTCCGGCCGCCTGAAGCCGGACTTGTGGCTGCGGTGGAGCGCGATCGGTCACTCGCCCGAAAACACGCGTTGAACTTTCGCGCAGGCGATCCCAACCGCGTAGACATGAATCAAACCGATCCTGCAATGGTCGGGGTTCAATTCGAGCAACCCGATCGAATTCTCGCCATTCAGTTCCATCTGCGTCCGGACGATGATGCAAGGGTATTCCGCGGCGAGCTTTGCGTAAGTATAGGGGAGGAAATTCCTGGCCAGAATGCGGTTATAGTTACTCTGATCGAGCAACGGAGTTTCAAATGCATTGGCATAGGAAACGGAAAACCGATCTTTCATGGCCTGGTTGCCCCAAGCAGACATGGTCATTTCCCAGCCAAAGCTCATCTCGTTTTCAGGCGCACGGACGTGCATGCTTGCGACGTTGGCGCATGCCGGGCCGGCCTCGACGACAGCCCTGGAAAGTCGTGCGGCCACTTTGTCCAGAGCAGCCGTTTCAACGGCCTCCCGTCTCGCTTCAGAAAGGGTATTTGAGATAAGGATCGCACAAATGGCGGCTGCGGCGGCCGCAAGCACGGCGGCCGGTATGGCTGGAGCAAGTCGTCTTGTCTGCACAATGGCGAGGACGAGCACGCCACCGCTAAGAACCCACGATGCCATCATGTAATGAAGCGAAAAATGCTTGGAAGTCGCTACAAGCTGGGCAACAAGAACAACGAAAGCGGCAAGAAGGGCGCGACTGACCGGGTCGGAATGACTTTGGGTTCTCAGCATCTGGACCAGCGACAGAAGCGCGGCAACGGTGCAGAGCCCAAAAATCAACGGCGCGGCGGCGATTATACTAGCCATATTGGACCAGAATACATCGAAGTCGATGAAACCCGGTTCGCCGTGACCATAGATGCCCTTGTGGGTCGCGACGCTGAAGAGCCAGCCAAAGCCGCGGGTTATCGCCCCGGGATTCAATGCCAGATTAAAGACAGCGAATACAGTCGTCCCGGTGATCCCCGCAGCCATGAATGCCCGCTTATTGCCGAGCAAGTTGACTGCAAAAACCACCAACGGAAAAAACAGGTATTTTGAGGAAAGTCCGAAGGCGAATATCAGCCCGGACGCCACGCCGAG
>JAYSPJ010000190.1:0-4413 GCA_043722155.1 Bradyrhizobium sp. | reverse complement strand
GAAAGATTGATCCAAGCCGCTGAAGAGGAACTGATCCTGGGCCATGGCCATCTTGAGATGCAGGCCGTTGCGAAACGGGCCCAACTTTCTGTTGGACTGGCGTACCATCATTTCGGATCGAAGGCGGGCTTGATCGCCGCCGTCGTCGAAGGATTCTACAGTCTTCTGGATGATGCGGCATTCGCCGGCGCAAACCTGACCTCAGAATGTTGGGCAGGCCGGGAAAAGAAGCGGATCTCTGCCTACATCGTATTTCACTACGAGCACCCATTTGCTCCCCTTGTGATCGGTGTGCTGAGCCGAGCGCCTGAGGTGCTTGATGTCGAGAGGGCCTTCACCAATCGGCAGCTCGCTGGAGGTGCGCGAATGCTCCAAGCGGCCCAGCGCGACGGTGTCATCGCCGCGGACATCGATCCTCACCTGACGATTGCACTGATGATAGGCGGGATCCGTCAAGCGTTGATTGGCGCACTGACGAGCGAACAGCGTCCTGATCCGGAGAAGCTGACGGACGCGATATGGACCTTCATGGCGGGTGCATTGCGCCTGACGCGAGACCGTGAGTAAGAGCGCGACAAGATTGCCTGATGCTCAATCACAGGAACCCAATCTAACAAGAAGGTCACTTTGCCTTGTCAAATCCACACGCTTTTCACACGCCACAGTCCTCCTACTCCAAGGAAGAATTGCTCAAATCCAGCAATGGAGGCTATTTCGGCCCCGGCAATGCGCAGTTGCCTGCGCCGCCAATGTTGATGATGGACCGGATCACGCAGATCAGCATGGACGGCGGTGAATTCGGCAAAGGCCATATCGTCGGTGAGCTGGATATCACGCCGGACCTGTGGTTTTTTGATTGCCATTTTGTCGGTGACCCGGTGATGCCGGGATGTCTGGGTCTGGACGCCATGTGGCAGATGGTCGGCTATTGGCTGGGCTGGTCGGGCTCGCCGGGCAAAGGCCGCGCTCTCGGTGTTGGCGAGGTGAAGTTCAGGGGGCATATCACGCCGGACGTCGAGCGCGTGCGTTATGCGGTTGACATGCATCAGGTACGGCGCGGCAAGCTGGTCCTGGGTATTGCGGACGGTCGCGTGTTTGCTGATGGGTCGTGCGTCTATGTCGCCAAGGACTTGAGAGTCGGCCTGATGGCGTCCGCCACCTGAGATCAACGGTTCGCGACGTCGGATCGGCGCAGGCTCTGCAGGCCTGCGTTTGATGCCGGAGCGCGGTTTGTACCATGTGATACTATTATACACATTATGACGGGCCGCCGATGCGCACCAATATCGAAATCGATGACATGCTGATGGCCGAAGCGCAGAAAGCCTCCGGGGGCGCGAACAAGAAACAAACAGTAGAGGGGGCGCTGCGCCTCATGGTCAGATTGCGGCGGCAACAGGAAGTTGGCGCAGCCTTCGGCAAATACCGCTGGTCCGGCAATCTGGCCCGGAGCCGGCAGGGGCGAGGAACCCGGTGTTCGTCGTCGACAGCAGCGTCTGGATCGACTTTCTCAATGGTCGCAGAGCGCCTCACGTCGAACGCCTGCGTTCGATCCTCGGCCAGGACGAGATTATCGTAGGAGACCTGATGCTCTGCGAGATGTTCCAGGGTCTCGACAGCGAGCGGGCGGCCCGACAGGTCGAGTCGCTGTTGCGCCGGTTTGAAATCGTACCGATGGCAGGGCAGGCGATAGCGGTGCTTGCGGCCCGTAACTTCCGTTCCTTGCGCAAGCGAGGCATCACGGTCCGCAAGACCATCGACCTCTTGATCGGGACCTGGTGCATCGAGAACCGCCGACCGTTGCTGCACAATGACAGCGATTTTCGCCAATGACGCAACATCTTGGGTTGGTTGAAGTGCCGATAGCGGCTTGAAAGCAGGCGAAAAGCCCGGCATGGGTCGGATGTGGGCTCCATTCGCCCCGGAACGGCGAAAACGGCCGGTTTTCCTTGCTTCCCGCCAGAATCCCGCTATATACCGCGCCATCTCACACGGAAGCATGGCTCAAAAGGCCGTCCGGTGGCAGCCGGGCCGCAAGGCTCGTTTGCTCACACGCTTCCGGAGGAACCAACCGGAGAATAACACGATGGCGCTACCCGATTTCTCTATGCGTCAGCTGCTTGAAGCTGGCGTTCACTTTGGCCACCAATCGCACCGCTGGAATCCGAAAATGGCGGATTACATTTTCGGTGCCCGCAACAACATCCACATCATCGATCTCGCCCAGACCGTGCCGCTGTTGCATCGCGCGCTGCAGGCAGTCAGCGATACCGTCGCCAAGGGCGGCCGTATCCTGTTCGTCGGCACCAAGCGACAGGCCCAGGACGGGGTGGCCGAAGCCGCCAAGCGTTCGGCGCAGTATTTCGTCAATTCGCGCTGGCTCGGCGGTACGCTGACCAACTGGAAGACGATTTCCGGTTCGATCAAGCGGCTGCGGCATCTCGAGGAAGTGCTCAATTCGGGCGATGCCAACGCCTACACCAAGAAAGAGCGTCTGACGCTGCAGCGCGAGCGCGACAAGCTCGACCGTTCGCTCGGCGGCATCAAGGACATGGGCGGTCTGCCCGACCTGATCTTCGTGATCGACACCAACAAGGAAGACATCGCGATCCAGGAAGCCCAGCGGCTCAATATTCCGGTCGCCGCGATCGTCGATACCAATTCGGACCCCAAGGGCATCACCTATGTCGTGCCGGGCAACGACGACGCCGGCCGCGCCATCACGCTGTACTGCGATCTGATCGCACGCGCCGTGATCGACGGTATTTCGCGGGCGCAGGGCGATTCGGGCATCGATATCGGCGCCTCCGCGCAACCGATCCGCGAGGAAGTTCCCGTGGCGCCGCAGCCTGCCGGCTTCCAGGGGCTTGCCGGGCCGCGGGGGGCTGCCGACGACCTCAAGAAGCTCACCGGCGTGTCCGGCGCGATCGAGAAGAAGTTCAACGATCTCGGCATCTTCCATTACTGGCAGCTGGCCGAACTCGATCACGACACCGCACACAAGATCGGCGAAGAGGTCGGCCTTCCGTCCCGCGCCGATGGCTGGGTCGCCCAGGCCAAGGCGATGACCGCGGAAGCGGAATAATCTGACGCGTGGCCGGAATTTCCCGGCCACCGCTTCGGTTGCAAATACGACATTCCCTGGTGGTGGACGGCGGCGAGGCGGCAACAGCCGCGCCGCGGTCGCCCTGACAGGCAAGAAGGACGTTCAACGATGGCAACGATTACTGCAGCGATGGTCAAGGACCTGCGCGAGACGACCGGCGTCGGCATGATGGACTGCAAGCAGGCGCTGGCCGAGAACGACGGTAACATGGATGCAGCGATCGACTGGCTGCGCAAGAAGGGCCTGTCGAAGGCCGCCAAGAAGTCCGGCCGCATTGCGGCGGAAGGCCTGATCGGCGCGCTGACCGCGGGTACCAAGGGTGTCGTGGTCGAGGTCAATTCCGAGACCGACTTCGTCGCGCGCAACGAACAGTTCCAGGGACTGGTCAAGATGATCGCCCAGGTCGCGCTCAAAGTCGGCGCCGACGTGGACAAGATCAAGGCCGCGCCGGTCGGCAGCGTGACGGTCGAGACCGCGATCGCGGACGCGATTGCGACCATCGGCGAAAACATGACGCTGCGCCGCGCGGCTTTGCTCGAAGTAGGGCAGGGCGTGGTGGCGAGCTATGTGCACAACGCCGTGGTCGAAGGCGCCGGCAAGATGGGCGTGATCGTGGCGCTGGAATCCACCGGCAAGACCGACGAGCTCGCAGCGCTCGGCCGCCAGCTCGCGATGCATGTTGCGGCGACCAACCCTCAGGCGCTGGATTCGGCGGGGCTCGATCCCGCGGCCGTGACGCGCGAAAAGGACGTGCTGGCCGACAAGTACCGTCAGCAGGGCAAGCCCGAGAACGTGATCGAAAAGATCGTCGAGTCCGGTCTGAAGACCTATTACAAGGAAGTCTGTCTGCTGGAGCAGGCCTTCATCCACGACAATGCCAAATCGGTTGCCCAGGCGGTCAAGGAAGCCGAGGGCAAGATCGGCGCCCCTGTGAAGATCACCGGATTTGTGCGCTATGCTCTGGGTGAGGGAATCGACAAGCAGGAATCCGATTTCGCGGCCGAGGTCGCGGCGGCCAGCGGCAAGAAATAACCGCCGGATGAGTTCTTCCGGCGTGCTTGCGCCGGCAGCGGCCGGGCTGGCCCAAGGGAAGCCAGGGGAAAGCGACTAGCATGGCTGAGCCAGTCTATCGTCGGGTGGTGATCAAGCTCTCGGGCGAATACCTCGCCGGCGCGCAATCGTTCGGCATCGACCAGCCCACGGTCGACCGGATCGCCGGCGACCTGATCGCAGCCAAGCAGCTCGGCGTCGAAGTGGCCGTCGTGGTCGGCGGCGGCAACATCGTTCGTGGCGTCGAAGTTTCGTCG
>JAYSPJ010000189.1:0-8343 GCA_043722155.1 Bradyrhizobium sp. | reverse complement strand
GGCATGTTCGTGATGATGAACGAGGCGCGGCTCGGCGTCGCGGTGCAGGGGCTGGCGCAGTCCGAAGTCGCCTACCAGAACGCTGCCGCTTATGCCCGCGATCGGCTGCAGGGCCGCTCGCTCACGGGTGCCAAGTCGCCGGACAAGCCGGCCGATCCGATTATCGTGCATCCCGACGTGCGCCGTACCTTGCTGACGATTCGCGCCTTCAACGAGGCGGCGCGCGCCATGGTGATCTGGACCGCGCTGAAGAGCGATGTCGCCCACCGCTCCAGCGACCCCAAGGATCGTCAGGAGGCCGACGATCACATGGGGCTGATGACGCCGATCATGAAGGGGGTCATGACCGACGTTGGATTTTCCAACGCGGTGCTGGCGCAGCAGATGTACGGCGGCCACGGCTATATCGCCGAGCACGGCATGGAGCAGTTCGTGCGCGATGCCCGCATCGCCATGCTCTACGAGGGCGCCAACGGCATCCAGGCACTCGACCTCGTCGGCCGCAAACTGCCGCGCGACGGCGGCCGCGCGGTAATAGCCTTCTTCGGTGAAGTCGCCGCTTTCTCCAAGGATCACGGCGCCGACGAGGCCATGAAGCCCTATGTCGCGCCGCTCAGCACGGCACTCGGCCATCTGCAGCAGGCCACTACCTGGCTGATGCAGAATGCGATGATGAAGCCCGACAATGCAGGTGCCGCCGCCACCGATTACATGCAGCTGTTCGGCCTCGTCACCTTCGCCTATATGTGGGCGCGGATGGCGAAAGTCGCCCAGGACAAGATTGCGGGCGGCGCGGCTACGCCCTATCTCTCCACCAAGCTGGTGACCGGCCGTTTCTTCATGGAACGGATGCTGCCGGAAACCGCACTGCACCTTGCGCGCATCCAGACCGGATGCGCCACCACCATGGAATTGGCGGCGGAAGCCTTCTGATCGCAGAAGCCTTCCGCGGCCCAGGATTCCTCCCAAAGCCAAGACCTGATCCGCGACAGCTTGCAAATCGCCTATATATTATGATCCTCATACTAGGAGGGCTTCATGCCTGAGGCATATATCTACGATCACGTTCGCACGCCGCGTGGCCGCGGTAAGGCCGATGGCGCGTTGCATGAGGTGACCGCGCTGGCGCTGGCCACGGTGCCGCTGAAGGCGCTCAAGGAGCGCAACAATCTCAAGCAGGACATCGTCGACGACGTCATTCTCGGCGTCGTCGATCCGGTCGGCGAAGCCGGCTCCGACATCGCCCGCTTCGCGGCGCTGAATGCGGGTCTGGGTGAAGCCGTCCCCGGTATCCAGATCAGCCGGTTCTGCGCCTCGGGCCTCGATGCCGTGAATTTCGCCGCCGCCCAGATCATGAGCGGCCAGCACGACCTTGTCATCGGCGGCGGCGCCGAATCGATGAGTCGGGTCGGGATCGGCGCCTCCGGCGGTGCCTGGCCGATGGACCCCTCGATCGCGGTGCCGTCCTACTTCATGCCACAGGGCGTGTCGGCCGATCTGATTGCCACCAAATACGGGTTTTCGCGCGACGACGTCGACGCTTATGCGGTGCAGAGCCAGCAGCGCGCTGCGAAAGCATGGGAGGAAGGCCGCTTCAAGAATTCGGTGGTGCCCGTCAAGGACGTCAACGGTCTCACCATCCTCGCCAAGGACGAGCATATGCGGCCCACCACGACGATGCAGTCGCTCGGCCAGTTGCAGGCGTCGTTCGCGGCGGTTGGCGCGATGGGCGGCTTCGACGCGGTGGCGATCCAGTCGCATCCGGAAATCGAGCGCATCAACTATGTGCACCATGCCGGCAATTCGTCGGGGATCGTCGACGGCGCCGGCGCCGTCCTGCTCGGCAGCAAGGAGGCAGGTAGCAAACACGGCCTGAAGGCGCGTGCCAAAATCCGCGCCTTCGCCAATATCGGCTCGGAGCCGGCGATGATGCTGACCGGTCCGGTCGACGTCACCGAAAAACTGTTTGAGCGCTCGGGCATGAAGAAATCCGACATCGACCTGTTCGAGTTGAACGAAGCCTTCGCCTCGGTGGTGCTGCGCTACATGCAGGCCTTTGACATCGACAACGCCAAGATCAACGTCAATGGCGGCGCCATCGCGCTCGGCCATCCGCTCGGCGCGACCGGGGCCATGATCCTCGGCACCGTGCTCGACGAACTCGAGCGCACCAACAAGTCGACCGCGTTGATCACGCTGTGCATCGGCGGCGGCATGGGCACCGCGACCATCATCGAGCGGGTCTAATTGACGATGGCGACTGTTTGGTGGGCAAGGCGAAGCGTGCCCATCAAAATACAAGTTGAACAAGAATGGTGGGCACGGCGCGAAGCGCGCCTTTGCCCACCCTGCGATCAGAGACAACCGCCGCGCCTGCTGGCTGTCGGCATCGAGGGAGCAACCACATGGCCTTCAAGAATTTCAAGCTAGAGACCGACGCCGACGGCATCGTGCTGGTGACCTGGGACACCCCCGGCCGTTCCATGAACGTGCTCGACGAAACCTCGGTCGGCGAACTCGAGGAGATCGTCAAGCAGACTTCCGCCGACGCGTCCGTGAAGGGCGTCGTCATCACCTCGGGCAAGGAAGCTTTGTGCGCCGGCGCCGATCTGTCGATGCTGGAGGGCATGAGCCACCAGTATGCCGAGATGCTGAAAGCCAAGGGCGAGGTAGCCGCCAATCAGGTGCTGTTCGACCAGAGCCGCCGGTTCTCGCAGGTGTTTCGCAACATCGAGACCTCAGGCAAGCCATGGGCGGCCGCGATCAACGGGCTGGCGCTCGGCGGCGGTTTTGAACTGACGCTGTCCTGCCACTACCGTGTTGCCGCCGAAAATCCCAAGACCCGTCTCGGGCTGCCCGAAATCAAGGTCGGCCTGTTCCCCGGCGCCGGCGGCACCCAGCGCGTGCCGCGCATTGTATCGCCGCAGGATGCCATGCAGCTTCTGCTCAAGGGCGAGGCGATCAATCTTGCCAAGGCCAAGGCACTCAATCTGATCCATGCGATCGTTCCCGCAGCCGATCTCATCAAATCGGCAAAAGACTGGATCAAGGGCGGCGGCAAGGCGATAGCACCCTGGGACGAGAAGGACTTTAAACTCCCGGGCGGCCCGGTGTTTTCCAAGAACGGCATGATGATGTTTCCGGCCGGCAATGCGATCTACCGGCGCGAGACCTACGACAATTATCCGGCGGCGCGCGCCATCATGAGCTGCGTCTACGAAGGCCTCCAGCTGCCGATCGATGCCGCCCTGCGAGTCGAATCGCGCTACTTCACCCAGATCCTGCGCAGCAAGGAAGCGGCCGCGATGATCCGCAGCCTGTTCCTGTCGATGCAGGAATTGAACAAGGGCGCGCGGCGTCCCCAGAACGTGCCGCCGACCAAGGTCAAGAAGCTCGCCATCATCGGCGCCGGCTTCATGGGCGCCAGCGTCGGCTACGTCTCGGCGCGGGCCGGCATCGACGTGGTGCTGATCGACCGCGACCAGGCAAGCGCCGACAAGGGCAAGGGCCACGCCAAGGCGGTGATCGACGATCTGATCAAGAAGGGCCGCGCCAAGGAAAGCGACAGCGAGGCGATCCTGTCGCGCATATCAGCGACCGCCGACTACAACGTGCTGAAGGATTGCGATCTCATCATCGAAGCGGTGTTCGAGGATAGAAAAGTAAAGGCGGAGACCTACGCCAAGGCACAGCCGCTGTTGAAATCCGACGCGATCTTCGCCTCCAACACCTCGACGCTGCCGATCAATTCGCTGGCGGAAGAGTTCAAGGACCAGGGCAAGTTCATCGGCATTCACTTCTTCTCGCCGGTCGAGAAGATGATGCTGGTGGAAATCATCGTCGGCAAGAACACCAATGATGTCGCACTCGCCACCGCGCTGGATTACGTCCGGGTGATCGGCAAGACCCCGATCGTGGTCAACGACTCCCGCGGTTTCTTCGCCAACCGTTGCGTGCTGCGCTTCACCGCCGAGGGCCTCGAAATGCTGATGGAAGGCGTGCCGCCGGCGATGATCGAGAACACCGCCAAAATGGCGGGCATGCCGGTCGGGCCGCTGTCGCTGTCGGACGAAGTGGCGCTCGATCTCGTGCTCAAGATCATGAAAGCGACCGAGGCCGATCTCGGCGCCAACGCCATCGACCAGAGCCAGAAGAAGCTCCTGGTCGAAATGGTCGAGAAGCAGGGCCGTTTTGGCCGCAAGAACGGCAAGGGATTTTACGACTATCCCGAAAAGGGCAAGGGACAGAAGGTCCTGTGGACCGAGTTGGCCGGCCTGCAGTCGAAGCATCTCGATCCCGATACGCTCGATATCGAGGAGATGAAGCAGCGCTTCCTGGTGGTGCAGGCGGTCGAGGCCGCGCGCACCGTGGAAGACCACGTCATCACCGACATGCGCGAGGCCGATGTCGGCTCGATCCTCGGCTTCGGCTTCGCGCCGTTCACCGGCGGCACGCTGTCCTATATCGACTTCATGGGCACGAAGAAGTTCGTCGAGCTGTGCCACAGGCTGGAAGCCAAATACGGCTCGCGCTTCACGCCGCCGAGACTGCTGGTCGAGATGGCCGCCAAGGGCGAGACGTTCTACGGCCGTTTCCCGCCGAAGAAGCTGGCCGCGGCGTAGGATTAATCCATCATTGCGAGGAGCCCTTGCGACGAAGCAATCCATCGCCAAACGAAGCTGGATCGCTTCGCTCGCAATGACGAACTCTGGTGGTCCCGTAAAATCAAAAAAGGCCGGATCATTGATCCGGCCTTTCGCTTCGCACCCTGCGAAAACTTATGCCGCGGCCTTCATCAGGCCTTCCTTGACCAGGGCTTCCTGCACCATCGGGCGGGCGCCGACGCGGGCCTTGTAGGCCAAAAGGTTCGGCAGCGCGGCGAGATCGAACTTCATCCGCTCGGCCCAGGACAGCATGGTGAACAGATAGCCGTCGGCGACGGTGAACTGCTTGCCCATCAGGTAGTCGTGGCCGGCAAGCGCGCCGTCGAGGTACTTGAACTTGGCCATCACCCGGTCCTTGAAGAACGCCTTGGCGTCGTCCGCCAGCACCGGCGAGAACATCGGACCGAAATTCTTGTGCAGTTCGGTACCGACGAAGTTGAGCCACTCCAGGAGCTTGTAGCGCTCGGCGCTGTCGCGGGCGGGCGCGAGATTCCTGGCCGAAGCCTTGTCGGCGATCATCTGGACGATGACCGGGCCTTCGGTCACCAGCTCGCCGCTGTCCAGCGCCAGCACCGGCACCTGACCTTTTGGGTTGATCTTGAGGAAATCGTCGCCGTTTTCGAGCTTTTTCGCCTTCAGATCGACCTTCACCAGATCGTAGGGCAGTCCGGCTTCCAGCAGCGCGATGTGGGGGGAGAGCGAGCAGGCTCCCGGGGAATAATAGAGTTTCATGGAATTTTCCTTCCCTTGAATTATTGGCTATACGGGACCGGGCGATTAAATGCATCTGCATGAAATAGTCAAGATTGATGCAGCTGCATTTAGTGCGGTACACTCCCAGCCGACATTGTGGGCCAAGCCATGAAGCGTAAACCATCGACCGAGGCGACCGCCGCCTGGATCCGTCTGATGCGGGTACAGAGCCGGGTGCTCGATGCCGTCGAGCAGGAGCTGAAGAAAGCGGGGTTTCCGCCGCTGGCCTGGTATGACGCGCTGCTCGAACTGTCGCGGGCGCCGTCGGGCGAAATGCGCCCGGTCGAGCTGGAAAAGCAGATGCTGATTCCGCAATATTCGACCTCGCGGCTGATCGACCGGCTGGTGGACGAGGGACTGGCGGCGCGCCGCGAATGCAAGATCGACAAGCGCGGCCAGTTCGTCGAGATCACCGAGGCAGGGCGCGAGCTGCAGAAGAAGATGTGGAACGCGTATTCCGCCGCGATCGAGAAACACGTCGGTTCGAAACTGTCCGATGCGGATGCTGCCAGGCTCTGCGGTCTGCTCGACCGGCTGGGCTGCTCCTGCGGCGAGGCGCAAGCGCTCGCCGCGAGAGACGGCGCGCCCGCGCGATGATATCATTTTCACCTCAAGCATCCCCGGACCGGTTGGTCCGCGGATGCCCCCGTCACCTCGCGCGTTCGGTCGCAACGCCCCACATCCGGAATTTGTATGGCGCGTGATCAGATCGATATGACGCCGCTGCAGTCGCGCGACGAACTCGTGGCGTGGCTGGCGGCGGGCGTGAAGCCTCCTTCCGAATTCCGGATCGGCACCGAACACGAAAAAACGCCGTTCACGCTGCAGGGTCATCATCCCGTGCCTTACGAGGGCGCCCGCGGCATCGGCGCCTTGCTGGAGGGCATGCAGCTCCTGCTCGGCTGGGAGCCGATCATGGAACGCGGCAACATCATCGGCCTCTACGACGTCACCGGCGGCGGCGCTATCTCGCTGGAGCCCGGCGGGCAGTTCGAACTGTCCGGCGCGCCGGTCGAGACCGTGCACCAGACCCAGTCCGAGCTGATGGCGCATCTGGCGCAGGTGCGCGAGATTGCAACACCCCTCGGCATCGGCTTTCTCGGGCTCGGCATGACGCCGTCTTGGTCGCGGGCGCAGATTCCGATGATGCCCAAGGGCCGCTACAAGATCATGACCAGCTACATGCCGAAGGTCGGCCAATACGGCCTCGACATGATGTACCGGACCTGCACGGTGCAGACCAATCTCGACTTCTCGTCGGAAGCCGACATGGTCAAGAAGCTGCGTGTGTCGGTCGCCTTGCAGCCGATCGCGACCGCCTTGTTCGCCAATTCGCCGTTCACCGAAGGCAAGCCCAACGGCTTCCTGTCGTTCCGGTCCGAGATCTGGCGCGATACCGACAATGCGCGTTCGGGGATGATCCCATGGGCGTTCGAGGACGGCATGGGGTTCGAGCGCTGGGTCGATTACGCGCTCGACGTTCCCATGTATTTCGTCAAGCGCGGCGACGCCTATATCGACGTCTCGGGATCGTCGTTCCGCGCCTTCTTCGACGGCAAGAATTCCGCATTTCCCGGCGAGCGTCCGACCCTGTCGGACTGGGCCAATCACCTCTCGACTATATTTCCGGAAGTGCGGCTGAAGCGCTATCTGGAAATGCGCGGCGCCGACGGCGTGCCGTGGGGACGGTTGCCGGCGCTGCCGGCGTTCTGGGTCGGACTGCTCTATGACGACACCAGCCTCGACGCCGCCTGGGACATTGTGAAGCACTGGAATGCCGTGGAGCGCCAGGCCCTGCGCGACGACGTTCCGCGCTTCGGCTTCAAGGCCAGGATCCGGGACCGCTATCTGTTCGAAATCGCCAGGGAATGCGTGGCCCTGGCGCATTCGGGCCTGAAGCGGCGCCAACGTGTCGATCACCTCGGCCGTGACGAGAGCCGGCATCTTGAGCCGCTGGAACGGATTATTGATTCCGGGCACACCCCGGCCGAGGAGATGCTGGAGAAATTCAATGGCCCCTGGCACGGCTTGGTGGAGCCGGTTTATGACGAATATGCTTTCTAGATCAGCACGTTGATCGGCGTTCATCCGCCGTACAGGTTGCTGGCGATCAAATCGCGACCCGCGAACCGCGGGTTAAGTCCAATCAGTCGAAAGCGACAGGGTATGTGGAGAGGCCGCCTGCTCAGGGCGTGTTTGGTGGCATCGGCGATTCTGGCGTTCACCACAGCCACCCGACCAGCCCAGGCTCAGGCCAATTTCGATCGCCCGGGCGGCGATTATCAGAGTTCGCCGGTCGCGTCGGGCGATCCGGCGGATTGCGCCCTGGTGTGCGAGCGCGACCGGCGCTGCCGGTCATGGAGCTTCAACTATCCGACCGATGCCGCCGGCGGCGCGGTATGCTGGCTGAAGAGCACCGTGCCGGCGCGGGTCCATGACAATTGCTGCGTCTCGGGCGTCCGCGGCGCCGGCGTAGTCGAGCCGAAGAACGACGCGATTGAAACCTCGATCGACCGGTTCGGCGGCGATTACCGCAACTTCGATGTGAAGGGCGGCAGCGACGGCGACGATGAGTGCAAGGCGGCCTGCACTGCCGACAACAAGTGCCGTGCCTGGACCTATGCCCGCCCGGGCTATGCCGGCAAGTCCGCGCACTGCTTCCTGAAAAAAGACATCAAGCCGCCGCGGCGCAAGGCCGGATTTATTTCGGGGGTGGTGAGGTAGGAAACCAACGTCGTCCCGGCCTCCGAGCCGGGACCCATACCGCGTAATCTATCGTTAAGGCATTGTGTCAGACGCCTTTCGCAACAACCACCGCCTCGGGGTATGATGGTGTGGACGGCCCCCTACGGCATCAGTTGTGCCAGAATGAGGTTGTTGCAAATCTCAGACAAGGGAGCCGTCCGTGGACCAGATTATCCGCATT
>JAYSPJ010000188.1:0-2826 GCA_043722155.1 Bradyrhizobium sp. | reverse complement strand
CGCGCTGCCCTCAACTTCGGCAACCACGGCGCGCGGATCGATGGCATCGAGGCGCGGGTTGAGGCGCTGGTTGCCAGGGGCGTGCTACTTGGCCGCAACATCGATGGCGTGGCGCACATGACCACGCGCGACGTGCTGCGCACCGAAAGGGAACTGGTCGAGCGCACCATGGATGGTCGCGGGAGAGCCACCCCGCTCGTCCCGAAGGAAGCAGCAACGGTCGACCTGGCCAAAGCCGCCGATGCGAAAAGCATCGCCTTGTCGGACGAGCAGGCCCGCGCCGCGCTTGCCGTGCTGTCCGGCCAGAACCGCTACCAACTCGTCCAGGGCGATGCCGGCAGCGGCAAGACCACGCTATTTGCCATCCTACGCGAGGTTGCTGACAAGCACGGCCACGAGATCGTTGCGCTCACCCCGCAGCACCGCCTCGCGGGTGAGCTGCGCGCCGAAGCCGGTCTGGCCGTGGATACCGTCGCCGGATTTCTCGCCCGCCATCAGCGCGCGACGGGAAAGGGCGCGTCCGATGCCGTCGCCAGGGCGGCACGCGACATCGGCGGCAAGATCGTGCTGATCGACGAGGCCAGCATGCTGTCGAGCCGCCAGATGCTCGGGATCATGCAGATCGCCGACAATGCTAATGCCGCCCGCCTCGTGCTGGTCGGAGATGCCCAGCAGATCTCCTCGCCCGAAGCCGGCCGTCCCTTCGCGCTGTTGCAGGAGCAGGGCGCGCCCGCCGCGCATCTATCCGAAAACCGCCGCCAGCGCGATCCCGGGATGCGCGAGGCTGTCGCCGCTGCGCGCCTGGGTAACATCCAGCGTGCGCTCGATGTGCTTGGCGACAAGGTCAGGGAATCACCCAACCCGGCCCAATCAGGCGCGGCCGCATGGCTTGCGCTCACGCCCGAAGACCGCGCGCGCACCGCCATCTTCACGTCGGGCCATGCACTCCGAGCCGAAGTGCTCGACCGCGTGCGGGCCGGACTGATCGAGGAGGGTGCGCTCGGCAGCGAGGCGATCCGGCTGCGCACCTTCGAGAACCTCAATCTCACCCACGAGCAGATGCGCCAGCTTTCAAGCTATGCTCCCGGCCAGCGCCTCGAAGTGTTCCAGCGCCAGTCGCGCGCTGGTCTTGAGCGTGGACGTTACGAAGTACGCCAGATCGACTTGAAGACGGGCGAGGTTGAACTGAAGCGCGGCGACAGGACCCAGCGGATCAAGCCCGAAACCCTCGCCACCAACGGCAAAGGCCTGGCGCTCTCAAGTCCATCCGAAATCGAAGTGCGCGCCGGAGACCGCCTGATCTGGACCACCAACAACCGCGAACTCGGCATCGCCAACGGCAGCCCGGTGCATGTGCTGCGCATCGACCGCAACGGCCTTACCCTGCGCGATGCCGAGGCCACCCGCACCCTCGCCCCCGACAACCCCATGCGCGAGAGCCTCGCGCACGGCCTCGTTCTCAACATGCACCGCGCCCAGGGCCTGACCGTGGACCGCGCCATTACCGTGATGGACAGCAACGACCGGATGCTTAACAGCAAGAGCCTGTTCTACGTGCTGAGTTCGCGGGCGCGCGAGCATCTGGGGCTGCACGTCGATAGCAAGAGCGGTCTTGCCGAGGCCGTCGGCAGGCATCGCGGCGATGTGCCGCATGCCCAGAACCTCATGCACGACGATCGGCTGGCGAAACGAGCGGAGCGGGAGGCATCGATCGACGGGCCGACACTCGCCATAGACCGCTCACCGAAGTTGAAACTCGAACCGAACATTGGCGATGTGGGCGGACGCCAGAGGAGTTTCGAGATTGGTTTGTGATATCCACACCGACAGAATCAATGATTTGGGTGCGGAGGAGGGATCCATCGATTTATGGAGAAGCCCGCCGCTTCGCTGATCGCATCGATATCGTCGGCGATCTCGCCGAACATCGCATGGTCGCGGGTCACGAAGCTTGGCCTCGATTGCGCGACGGCAAACGTGGGAGCAAAGGCCACACTGGAGATTTTCCGGTCGACGATCCCGATCATTGCGGCGAAGCCCTTGCGGCTTTCCTTGCCGATTGCGGCGGTGACGCCGATCGGCACTTCGCCGGTCGGCCGTGGACCCTTCATCAGGAACTTGCCGAGCGAGTAGAAGATCGCCTTGCCGCGGTAGACCTCGATCCCCTTGGTGACGAGGGTGCTGTGGCCGAAGATCAGGTCGGCGCCGTGGTCGATGGACGCGTGCGCGGCTTCGCGCTGGTAATCGCCGATTGCCACCCGGTCCTCGAACATGCCCCAATGGACGCTGACGACGACGATATCGGCCAGGCTCCGTGCCTCGCGGATGCTGGCGCAGAGCGCTGCAAGGTCGTCGCGATCGACCAGCGTGCCGATCTCGGGTGCCAACCCCCAGTCGTTCAGTTTGGGTTGCGAAAAAAGCTGTGGCGGCGGAGCGAGGCCACCCCCGGGTTCCTTCGCCCGGCATTGGTGCCGGGCAGCAGCGCCGAGGTGCAGCCGACGAACGGCAACGCGGACGCCAGTGCGCTCGAGCACGACCGGGGCCAGCGCCTCGGCAAGGGTCATTCCCGCACCGACTGGTTCGATTCCCGATTCGCGCATCACCGCCATCGTCCACAGGAATGCGCGATAGCCCGCGTGAAGGCAGTGGTTGTTGGCGAACGAAAGCACGTTGAAGCCGCAGCGGCCCTTCAACCTGACCGCCTCGGTGTCGCCGGGGACGAACAGGTCGTCACCCTCGACGCCGTCGTTGAGGTGCGCCTCGACCGGGTGGGTATCGCCCATTTCCTCGGAATATGGCCACTCGCAGTTGCCGAAGGCAAAGTCC
>JAYSPJ010000187.1:0-2849 GCA_043722155.1 Bradyrhizobium sp. | reverse complement strand
GTTGCCTAGAAATCGGACCGCGAGCGCCGGAGCCCGACAAGGTCCATCTTGCCTTCAGGCGGGACCCGGCCATCGTGGGAGAGGTCATCATACCCCGGGGGCAAATCTTCGAAGCCGCTGCGCCCCAAGGCGGCGACCCTGTCCGGTTTATCGCCGACTCTCAGCTAATAGTTACTGATGCAAGGGTCGCGGCGCTCTACACGCTGCGTGCCGAACGCGATCCGAAGATCTCGCCCGAATGCCTGTTCGGACACGCGACACGTCTCTCGCTCGCCAACCTTGGCGACACGATCGTCAGGCCGTCTGCTGCGGTCGCCGAGACCCTGCCGGTCTTTGGCGGCAAGTTGTCCGGTTCAACGGACCGAGAGATCGACGCGCGTATCGGCCTTGCCATCTGCTCTCCGATCCTCGCGCTGTCGCAGGGCGAGCGCACCATCAGCGTCATGCTCGAGCTTGCGGTCGCCGACGCGGACGAAATTGAGAGTTCGCTTAAAGCAGCCGCGACGTCCGAAGAGTTTGCTGCGGCATTCGGCAGTTTTTTCGTCAACTGGCTGCTTTCGGATGAGATTACCGACGTCACAATGACGAAGCTGGTCGAACTGATCCGGGGAGCCCGCGCGGATCCGCGCGAGCCCTGTTTCCTCGAGTCCTCGCTGGCAGGCCTTGATAGACTGGGCGGCGAAGCGCGCTTTGCCGACGAACTGGTAGCACTGATGCTTGGCTTGGAGCAGAGCGGGACCTTCGCCGGGGTAGCAAACGACCTCGCCGGTCGCCGCCGACTCGCACGCAACATCCTTTTTCCGAAATTCTTCAAGGTCGAGTTAAGCACGCCATCGGGCTGGATCCAGTTGGCCGATCCGCTGCCGATTTCCAGTTCCGGCCCTGCCGGTGGGCACGCGGCGGGCGAGCCCGGATTGGCGCGATCACGCGGCATGTTCGGCCTGCGCCTGGTCCTGCATGCCTCGGATCCGCCGGTCGCTCCGTGCACGGCGCTTCACGGCGAGGAATGGCCGAACGATGCGCCAGTGCTGCGTCTGACGCTCAGCCCGCTGTCACGAATATTTGGACTCTCGATCTTCGAGCAGGCCAAACTGGGTGCCATCGTGATTGACGTCGAAGTTGAGGGCCTCCGCGATATCGAGTTGCACAACCAGCTGGGCCAAGTCGATCCGTCCAAGCCCTTCCTGCCCTTCGGCCCACTGCCCGACCCTTCCGCCTATTTCGTCATCGGCTCGCCGGAAATCGCAGCCAAGAACATCACGCGTTGCGTGTTGCACTTCGAATGGGCCGGGTTGCCGTCGCAGGGCTTTGCAGATCACTATCGCGGCTATCCTGTAACGTTCAGGGACGACAACTTCACCGTAACGCCGGCACTGTTGCGCGACGGCACCTGGCTGCCGGTGGGCGACGCCCAACCGTTGTTTTTAGCCCCGGTCGGCACAGCTCCACCGCGGCAGGATATCACTTTTCCTCCGGCTTCCCTGATCGCCAATTGGCGGGGCGGCCCCAGCGCCGGACGATACGGTGCCGACGCGCGCAACGGATTTCTCAGGCTGCAATTTACGGCTCCTGTGGAAGGGTTCGGCGAACGCCTGTACGCAAACGCACTCGCAGATTCACTAAGGACCAAGCCGAGCCGCGACGCCAGACCGCCCCGACCGCCGGTCGCGCCGCGGGTGACCCGATTGACCCTGGGCTATCGAGCCAAGACCACGATTCGGATCGGCCGGGAGGGACTGGGCGAGCGGGTCATGCACCTGCACCCCTTGGGCACGAAGGTTATCCACCCCGTGCCAACGCCCAACGCCGCTCCGACAATGCTCCCGTTTCTTGGTCGCGACGGTCAGCTACTGATCGGCCTTGACGGTGAACAAGTGGCGCACGAACTCACCTTGTTGTTCGATCTCGCGCCCGACACCGCGATCGACCTCGGGGAGGTCGATCTTCCGAAAGCCGATCTCGCCTGGTCCTGGCTTTCCGAAGAGGACTGGGAGCCGCTCGACCGATGGCGGCTGACGAGTGACACGACCCGCGGTTTCATGCGCAGCGGCATAGTCTGCCTGCAGTTGCCGCGGAAACTGCCGCGTCGCAGCAACGTCCAGCCGGGAGCACTCACTTGGCTGAGAGTCGCTACCGACGCACCGTCGAACCGGTTCGCGGTTCTGAGAGGCATCACTTCGCAGGCGCTAACCGTGACACGGGTCAGCCCCGTGCCCGACATGCTGTTGCCGACCGGCACGATTGATTCGCGCAGCGCGTCCATCCCCGGCGTACTCGCCATCTCCCAGCCTCTGCCGAGCTTCGACCTGCGACCGCCTGAGACGTTGGAGCGTGAGCGTACTCGCATCGGCGAACGGCTGCGTCACAAGGACCGTGCCTCATCGCCTTGGGACTACGAGCGACTGGTGCTCGAGGCTTTTCCCCAAGTCCACAAGGTCAAATGTTTGCCTAACCTGATCGCGCGAACCGATCCCGAGGACGCACCCAGCAAGCCGTTGCCGGTCCGCTCCGGCAAGGTGCTAGTTGTAGTAGTTCCGGTGCATCCAGAAAGCACTGGTGAACGCAACAGCTATGACACCCGTCCATTCGGCATCGACGCCTGGGAAATTGAAAAGATCCGCGATTATCTTCGCGCGCGCTGTTCGCCAGTCGCGACGATCGACGTCATAAGCGCATCTTTCGAGCAGATCCAGGTCCGCTGTCATGTCGGGCTGATGCGCAACGCGCATGCCGGAACGGTACTGCGCGAGGTCAACCGCGCGATCAGGAGCTTCCTCTCGCCCTGGACTGACGTGGGCATGGGGACGAACTTCGACTGGTCGATCCGCAGCGAGGACATCTATGGGGTA
>JAYSPJ010000186.1:0-48448 GCA_043722155.1 Bradyrhizobium sp. | reverse complement strand
CGCTATAGCGGCTAGCGCGCACCCGGCCGCCACGACAGGTCATCCGACAGCACATAGATCGTGATCGCCGCTAGGCACATCGCCACCCCGACCCAGAATATCGGTGAGTGATGGATTCGCCTCCAGTCGCGTGGGGGAGTTGCAGGCTTCATTGGATCACCCTGTCTGTTCAGAGATCTATATCGTCGGAAGCACGGAAAAACGCTCCCCTGGCCGCCGCAGGTTGAGCGCGCCGGAATTTCCGGCCTCTTCCTGTACCGCATCGACCCACGCCAGCGAAGGTCCGCGCCGGCACGCCGCAATCATGGCCGTAACCACATCCTCGTCGCCCGCGAACAGCGCCTCGACGCCGCCGTCCCTGAGGTTGCGCACCCAGCCTTCGAGATTCTTCACCCGCGCTTCGTGATCGACGAAGGCGCGGTAACCGACGCCCTGCACGCGACCGCGAACGGTGACGTGGCGGGCCACGGCGCTCATGTTACTTCTTCAGACCGAGGAATTCGTTCGCGCGCGCCTTGGTGTCGGCTTCGCGCATGGCGCGGGCTGAGAGTTCCGCCGACGGCAGGCCTTTCAAATTCTTCGGCGAGGCTCCCTCGCGCAGCGCCTTCAGCGTCTCGTAGACGGCTTGCGTGGCCGCGGCGAACGGCGCGTGGCCCTGCAACGCGATTCGCACCCGCAGCCTTGCGAGATAATCGAGCGCGGTCATCTCCTCGGGCGCGCCGCCGAGCACGATCGGCAATTGGGTCGCGGCCGAGATCGCTTCAAGTTCGCCGCGATCCTTGATCCCGGTAAAGAAGAGCGCGTCGATGCCGGTGGCTTCATAGGCCTTTGCCCGCGCGATCGCGTCGTCGAGGCCGGTGATCGATACCGCCCCGGTGCGCCCGATGATAACAAGCGAGGGATCGCTGCGCCCGTCGAGCGCGGCCTTCATCTTGCCGACGCCTTCGTCGAGTGAAATCAACTGCGTCTTGGCCTGTCCGAACGCCTGCGGCAGCAGCGTGTCCTCGATGGTCAGGCCGGCCGCACCCGCAGCTTCGAGTTCCTGCACGGTGCGGCGGACATTGAGCGCGTTGCCATAGCCGTGGTCGGCATCGACCAGCACCGGCAGCGACGCCGCGCGTGACATCCGGCGCATCTGTTCGGCGAGTTCGGTGAGCGTAATCAGCGCGATGTCGGGATCGCCTAACACCGCGAGCGAAGCCACCGATCCGCCGAACATGCCGAGTTCGAAACCGAGGTCCTGGGCGATGCGGATGGAAGCCGCGTCATAGACCGAGCCCGGACGAATGCATGCCGATCCGGACAGGATCGAACGCAACGCTTCGCGGCGCTTGCGGAAGGCCATTTGTCACCTCTATCGAACTTCGTCATTCCCCGATGCGCAATTGCGCATCGGGGATGGTGCATAAACACCAGACCGCAGGTGCGCAACTGCGCACCGGGAAATCTCGAGATTCCGGGTTCGATGCTACCTACGCATCGCCCCGGAATGACGGCATCACGCGAATTCGAGAATCAGCGCATCGACCGCCAGCGTCGCGCCTGCGGCAGCATGAATCTTCTTGACGATGCCGTCGCGCTCGGCGCGCAGCACGTTCTGCATCTTCATGGCTTCCACCACGGCCAGGGTTTCGCCGGCCTTGACTTCCTGGCCTTCGGCGACCGCGATCGACACCACGAGCCCCGGCATCGGGCACAGCAGCTTCTTGCCGGTGTCCGCCTTGGTACCGACCGGCATCAGCCTCGCTGCCGCCGCCTCGGAATCGGTGAAGACATTGACCGCGACTTCGAAACCCTGGTGCGCGAGGCGAATGCCGTTGGGAATCGGCCGCACCTGCATCGCCACCAGATGGCCATCGATGGTGCCCTGCCAGACCGGATCGCCCGGCGTCCACGGCGAGACCAGTTGGTGCCGGTTGCCGGCCACGCCGTCGGCGCCGACAAAGCGCACCGTGATGTCATCGCCTTCCCTGATGATGTCGAGCGCGATCTCGACGCGGTCCAGCCATACCGCGCGGCGGCGCTCGCGCTGCACCGCGCGGCCGATCATCTGGCCGGAAATCTGCCGCTTGCGTTCGCCAAGCACGTGGTCGATGGCGGCTCCGACCGCCGCCAGCCTTCGGGCGATATCGCCTTCGGGCACGCGAACCGCGAAACCTCCAGGAAATTCCTCCGCGATGAAGCCGGTGGAGAGATCGCCGCTACGCCAGCGCGGATGATTCATCAGCGCCGACAGGAACGGAATGTTGTGGCGGATGCCGTCGATGTAGAATGAATCGAGCGCGGTCGACTGCGCCTCGATGGCGGCGGCGCGCGATGGCGCATGGGTCACCAGCTTGGCGATCATCGGATCGTAAAAAATCGAGATCTCGCCGCCTTCCTGCACACCGGTGTCGTTGCGAACCGTGATGCCGCCGCTGGAGCTTTCGACCGGCGGACGGTATTTGACCAGCCGTCCGATCGAGGGCAGGAAGTTGCGGAACGGGTCTTCCGCATAGACCCGCGACTCCACCGCCCAACCGGTCAGGGTGACGTCCTTTTGCGCCAGCGCCAGCTTCTCGCCGGCGGCCACCCGGATCATCTGTTCGACCAGGTCGATCCCGGTGACCAATTCGGTAACGGGATGCTCGACCTGCAGCCGCGTGTTCATCTCCAGGAAGAAGAAACTCTTGTCCTGGCCGGCGACGAATTCGACCGTGCCGGCGGAATCGTAGTTCACCGCTTTTGCCAATGCGACGGCCTGTTCGCCCATCTGGCGGCGGGTGGTCTCGTCGAGCAGCGGCGACGGCGCTTCCTCGATCACCTTCTGATTGCGGCGCTGGATCGAACATTCGCGTTCGCCGAGATAGATCACGTTGCCGTGCTTGTCCCCCAGCACCTGAATTTCGATGTGGCGGGGATCGACGATGAATTTCTCGATGAACACGCGGTCGTCGCCGAACGACGATTTGGCTTCGGCCTTGGCCAGACCAAAGCCTTCGGCGACTTCGGACGTCGAATGCGCGATCCGCATGCCCTTGCCGCCGCCGCCGGCGGAAGCCTTGATCATGACGGGATAGCCGATGGCGTCGGCGATCTTCACCGCATGTCTTTCGTCCTCGATGACGCCGAGGTAGCCCGGCACGGTCGAGACGTCGGCCTTGGCGGCCGCCTTCTTGGACTCGATCTTGTCGCCCATCGCGGCGATCGCGCCGGCGTTGGGACCGATGAAGACGATCCCGGCCTCATCGAGCGCGCGCGGAAAGGATTCGCGCTCGGACAGGAATCCGTAGCCGGGATGCACAGCTTCCGCGCCACTCTTGCGGCAGGCCTCGATGATCTTCTCCATCACGAGATAGCTTTCGGCCGCCGCCGGCGGCCCGATCAGGACGGCATCGTCGGCCATTTCGACGTGGAGCGCGTCCCGGTCGGCCTCGGAATAGACCGCGACCGTCTCAATCCCCATGCGGCGGGCTGTCTTGATGATCCGGCAGGCGATCTCGCCGCGATTGGCGATCAGAATTCGTTTGAACATGGGCTATTTACTTGCAACCGAAGGGCGGGGTCCAGCCCTGCGGGCCGGCTACACGGGGAACGATTTATCGGTTCCGTCGTACAGCAAAACTGAACGGAGGCAACGGTCTATATCGACCTTCGATAGCGGCCTTCTAGACCAGCCTTGCACCCCGGCTTGTCGACTTGACGGCGCATCAGCCGGAATAGGTATGAAATCTGCCGCGCGCATAGGCGTGGGAGACGGCCTTCATCAGTTCGCTCGCCTCGGATTGCAGATATTCATTGGCAACGATCAAGGCCCGGATAGTGGATCGCATGTCGCCGCCGCACGCCGCGACCGCCTGATCCACGGCGGCCTCCAGCCCATTATCCTCCTCTGTATTCGGCTGCGAAGAGGAGGACATGGCGGTTATTTCCATTGGAAGCGGCCGGGACATGTTCTTCTTTTGTTCTTACGAAGTCAACCGGAATATTATACTTGACGTACCCAAACCACTGACTTATGGTTGCGGCACAAGGGGATTCGTCATGAAATCGGTTCTTTCGGACAAGCACTTCCACAACGAGGCCGCCGCCTACGCTTTCGTAGAAGCCCGGCTCTGGCCCAATGGCCCCGTCTGCCCGCATTGCGGGGGTGTGGAGCGCATTTCCAAGATGGGCGGCAAGAGCACCCGGATTGGCGCCTACAAGTGCTACCAGTGCCGCAAGCCCTTCACCGTGAAGATCGGCACCATCTTTGAAGCAAGCCACGTACCGATGCGCCATTGGCTGCAGGCGATCTTCCTGATGTCGTCCTCAAAGAAGGGCATCAGCAGTAACCAGCTTCACCGCACTCTCGGCTGCACCCTCAAAACCGCTTGGTTCATCTCCCATCGCATTCGCGAAGCGATGCGCGTCGGCGGCCCTTTCACCCCCTTGATGGGTTCGGACGGCGGCGCGGTTGAGGTTGACGAAACCTACGTCGGCAGAGTCGAGGGCGTTGAGAAAAAACGCGGCTCGGCGCACAAAAATATTGTTCTGACCCTGGTAGAGCGCGGCGGCCCCGCTCGCAGCTTTCACATTGACGGCGTGAGCGCTGGCGACATTCTGCCAATCATCAAGGCGAACGTTAGCAAGAATGCACACTTGATGACCGACGAAGCCAAGGCTTACAAGGTGGTCGCCGAAACCCAAGGCATGAAGCACGATGTTGTCAATCACAGTGCGGACCAATACGTTCGTTACTGGAACGAAGCGACCGACAAAATGCGTCCCGATGGGAAGCCGGTTGTCGAAACTACCGTCATCACTACCAACACCGTTGAAGGCTTCTATTCGGTCTTCAAGCGCGGCATGAAGGGCGTCTATCAGCATTGCTCCGAGAAGCACCTGCACCGCTATCTCTCTGAGTTTGACTTCCGCTATTCCAACCGTATCGCGCTCGGCGTTGGCGATGTTGCCCGCGCTGAGAAGGCGCTCAAAGGTGTCCGTGGCAAGCGTCTCAAATATCAAACGGTTAATTAAGGGGACCGCGCCCTATGGCGAAGAAAGCAGGCGTGCCAAAAAAGCAAAAGGCAAAGCCTAAGCTAACTGACAAAGAGCAATCCGAGCGGTTCATAGAAGCCGCTCGGGAGATTGGCGTTGATGAAAGCGGAAAGACTTTCGAAAAATCTCTAATAGGCATCCTGCGAACGCCAGCAAGAAAATCAGGCGTCGCCGATTAGCTCTTCGAAGCCCATGAGAAACAGCACCAGATCATTGTATGCTTCGTGATCGAGGGGAATGTGAAATTCTTCTCGCTCCTGCCAATGGTGAGCGAAAGACGACTCTGGTTTCGTTTCGACTGTGGCGGCTAGCAGCGCGTGCATTCGCATCTTCGACTGCTTCCCGACGCTCCAGCCTGCAGCAGGTGTCGCATTAACATAGGCATCTAGGGCCGGTTTTATTTCCCACTTGCTGTAGGCGGCTTCTAAAGCAATCGTTTCGAGATTGCCGAGCGTCCCCATCGGGATCATTACGACGACGACGAGGGGATATCCTTCAGATCTAGCAACGACCCGTTCAGCATCAGGAATACCAAATCCTCCCGACTGCTCAAGCCCCGCCTTAACGAGACGAAACGACTCCTGCATGTCGTCGTCGTTGTCGGAAACAATCAAGACAGCCTTCACATTCTCTCGAAAGGAGGGTGAGGTCTTGTGGATAGTCCTTAGGAAAGCGCCAAACTTTCCGCGTCCTCCGGTAGCGTCATCGTTGCGTGCCGGAAAGTGAACATCGAACATGCCCGGCGATATGGCGTGATGTCTAAGAAGTCGATCAAAGAATTTTTTATCTGCGTCTCCCTCGCAGAGCAGAAGCCACGGCCTATCGAACGTATCGGCTGGCACCCGCCTCATCTGATCTCGATATTCTCTTCCATGGCAGCAAGGAAAGTCTCGCCGTCATACTGCTCCAGCTCGCTAGCTCCTTTGCGAAGCTGAGAGTGGATTATCGATATATCTTGGGCGTTTGCCCTCGCGACTTCCGCAATTGCGTTGAGACACTCGTTGCTATGAGTGGAAACAAACACCTGAGAATCGGTTTCCTTTGCCTGCTCGAACAGGCTTTCCCATATCTTGGGCAGGCGCGCGTAATGAACGCCGTTTTCGATTTCATCAATCAAGACAATACTGCGGGGCTGCGCTGGCATAGCCAGAAGCATGGCAGCCAGCTTGTTCATCCCTCCCGAAGCAAGACTTAGCGGAATTTTTTCCGGCACATCCTTCACTTCAGCAAAGAGCATCGCCGCGCCTGCACTCACCTCAACGGACAAATCCAAAATGTTCGGGAAGTGCCGGCAGAACATTTCTACAAAGGCGTCCGATTTCTTAGTGCGGCTCAACATCGAGAACCGATTAGCGGTCTCTAATCCTGAAAAGGTGCGGTTTGCCGCAAAGAAGTGCGCCTTAACATGAGACCTCGGCACCTTGCCGACCTTCAGCCGCCCATCTTCCAGCACAGGGTTGATCGAGAATGGTTCATGATTGGGAACGGTCCAGGTGAATTCAACTTGCGGCGGAACATCTTTGACGAGTAAGCCCGCACGTCGAGCCCGGCGGTTAAGCTTAAAATCCGTGGCGGTTCCCTCGCTGAAGGTAATTTCGACCGAGCGATTGTGATCGGTGTCCCCCTGCAAGGCTATTTCGGCGGACGCCTTCATATCAAACTTGTGGAATAGATCGGCCCAAAGGGCCTCCTCAACTTGTTCGTCGGTCCCCTGAAAGCGTTCCTGCTCATAGCCGCGCCAAGATCGGGTCCGAAGTGCTATTTCAGGGCTTGGACCGGCAGCTAAGAAAATTCCTTCAAGTAAGGCAGTCTTTCCGCTCCCGTTTTCTCCCACAATCACGTTGAGCCTCCGGCAGTCCTGAAGGACAGCCGCGTCAAAACTTCGGAAATTCCGGAGGTTTACCGAGCGGATCATTTGATAGCCAGTCGGGGTATAGGGGCGGGCGCAATCAGAAGGGGTCATAGCTTAACCCCCGCTCGCTTTGCGATATAGCCCGGTTCCATGGGTACGGCAAGTATAATATCGCCGAAGTCAACCGGTGCGTGGCGTTTGGCAGGTCGACGGTCGACACGCGGCTTGATCGAAAGCGAGCGGCCGGAGTTTCCACGAACGTCGCCCGGAAGGGTCCTGAAGTCGGGTTGCCAACAGGCCTAACCGGTGTGGCCAAGCAATCGCTGGGGCGTGGCGCAAACTTGATGCGCTCCCGCGTCGCGCAATTCCGCTTCACTGCCGTAACCGTAGAGGACACCGATGGCGATCATTCCGTTGTTTCTCGCACCCACCATGTCGTAGCTGCGGTCGCCTATCATCATGGCCTGAGACGGATCGATGCGCATGGACTGCAGGGCATGGCCCAGCAAGTCGGTCTTGTCGGAACGCGTGCCATCCAGCTCGGCACCGAAAACGCGTTCAAAATAGACCCGCAATTTGAAGTGATCGATAATGCGCTCAGCATAGACATTGGCTTTGCTGGTCGCCACGAACAGGCGCCGGCCCGACCGGGAGAGCGCGGATAAGACGTCTTCGATGCCGGGGTAGATTTGATTTTCGAAGATTCCGATGTCGGCGAAGCGTTCGCGATAAAGCAGCAGCGCCCTGTCGGCCAGATCGTCGCTGCCAAGCAGCTTTTTCAGGCTGCCGTGCAGCGGCGGCCCGATGCACCACGTCAATTCATCTTCCGCTGGAACCGCCCGGTCAAGCTTGCCGAGCGCGTACTGGATCGAACGGGTTATGCCGGGCTTTGGATCGGTCAGCGTCCCGTCGAGGTCGAAATAGATTGCGGTCATCTCGGCCAAAGCTCCCATTGAGGCGTTTACAACAATACAGCCGTTCTTGTCGCAGGAATGGCTGCACAGCCCGGTTATTCCCCGCTTCAGCGCCGCCGGCGGCTTTCGACGGCCAACAGGCCCCTCGATCAACGCGCGAACTTACCGTAACGTTTGTCGCAGTACCGCAAAACCAAACAGAGGCAATGGCCTGGATGCGTTCCCTAATCCTGATACTGACAGTTCTCTGGGCGGGCCAGAGCTGGGCCGCCGGCGTGGTCGTCAAGGACGGCGGCACCCTTCGGCTGGCTGGCGTGACCTACCGGCTCGACGGCATCGATGCGCCGGAGCTTGACCAGATGTGCATCGACGAGCACGCCGATGCATGGGCCTGCGGCGTCGAAGCGCGCGATCAACTGACCAAATTGATCGGCGGCCGCGCGGTGCGCTGCGAGGATCTCGGGGTGGGCGCAATAAACAGGATCCGCCATATCGGCATTTGTACCGTCGATGGCGAGACGTCCACCCTGAACCAGCTCGTTGTCCGCCAGGGATTTGCGCTGAACTTCGAACCCTACGCCAGAGGCCGGTTCAAGGACGACGAGGCCGGCGCTAAGGACAACCGCCGGGGACTTTGGAAAGGCTGTTTTGCAGCGCCTTACGAATTTCGCCGCGGACGCAAGGACGGCGCCCTGCTGGGCGATTCATGCAGGCCGGACAAGGACCACGAGATCCGCGCGGTGCTGTTTCCCGAGCATCCCGTGATGCCGCCGGGTTGCAGCATCAAGGGCAAATTCGCGGTGCGTGCCCGCGTCACCGGGAACGTGGGCGTCTATCACTTGCAGGGATGCCGCAGTTACCCCGGCATGACGGAGCCGAACCGATGGTTTTGCTCCGAGGAAGATGCCCAGGCCTCGGGATTTCGAAAGGCGTATAATTGCCGGGCGCCGAGCAAGTGACGGCTATAGCGGTTTCGAGCGAAGTCCTGCTCCGGACTTGATCCGGGGTGGGTACCGGTTCGCGTCAAGCAAACGCGTCAAGGCAAGAAAGGCCCGAACCTGCCGGGCCGGCACCCGCCCCTCACGCCGCATCTTCGATAGTCTGCTGGCGGCATCCCAGCATTTCGCGAATTTCATTCGCCGGGCGCGCGGCGCTGAACAGGTATCCCTGCATCTGCGTGCATCCGAGCAACCGCACGGTTTCGCGCTGCTGCTCGGTCTCCACCCCTTCGGCGGTCGTTATCATGTTGCGATCGGCGGCGATGCTCACGACGGCCTTGATGATGGACGCCGAACCGGTGCCGCGCATCAGTTCCTTGACGAAGCTGCGGTCGATCTTGATCTTGTCGAATGGAAACCGTTGCAGGTAGCTCAGCGACGAATAACCCGTCCCGAAATCGTCCAGCGCGATGTGAACCCCAAGCGCGCGCAGCTGGTTGAGCGCCACCAGCGCCGCGTCGTCATCGGCGATCAACACTGCCTCCGTGATCTCGAGTTCCAGCCGGCGCGGGTCGAGACCGGTATCGGCGAGCGCGGCGGCCACCTTCAAGGACAGCGTCGGCGACCTGAACTGAACAGGGGAAACGTTGACGGCAAGCCGTATATGGGCAGGCCACACCGCGGCTTCGGCGCACGCGGTTCGCAAGACCCATTGCCCGATCTCTTCGATCAGGCCGGTTTCCTCGGCAACCGGAATGAATTCGGCCGGCGAGACCATGCCGCGCACCGGATGCCGCCACCGCAGCAGCGCCTCGCATCCGGTGATCTCGCCACTGCGCAGATCGACAATCGGCTGGTAATGGATTTCAAGGCCGCCTTCGACGATCGCAGTCCGCAAATCCCGCTCGAGCTCGCGGCGAAGATTGGCCTGCGCTTCCATGGACGGCTCGAAGAAACGATGGGTCCGGCGGCCGGCCGCCTTCGCCGCATACATCGCGAGATCAGCACTCTTGAGTAACCCGAACAGGTCGGAACCGTGTCGCGGCGCGATGGCAACGCCGATGCTGGCGTCGCTGCCGAGGCTGTGGCCGAGACAATCGAACGGCGTACGCAGTGCCCGATAGATCTTCGCGATCAACGCCTCGACATCATCGTCGGAGGCGACGTCGCGTTGCACGATGGCGAATTCATCGCCGCCGAGCCGTGCAACAAAGTCGCTCGGGCCGACGGACTCGAGCAGGCGTCCCGCCACGCCTCTCAGGAACTCATCGCCGATCAAGTGGCCCAGTGAGTCGTTGATGCGTTTGAATTCATCGATGTCGATGTAGAGGATGGCGAATTGAACGTCGGCGGTCTGGAGAAGCAATCCCTCCGCATGCCGCTGGAACAGCGTCCGGTTCGGCAGATTGGTCAATGCGTCATAATGGGCGAGATGTTCGATCTTGGCCGCGACACGCCGCCGCTCGGTCACATCTTCCAGCGTGGTGGCCCAGCCGCCGTCCGGCGACCGCTTGTAGATCAGCCTGATCATGCGGCCGTCCGGGGTCGAAATGACGGTATCGTTCACCAGGTCATCCTTCGGATCGAGAAACCTCGCACAATAAGCGTCGACGTCGCCGACGAACGAACCCAGTTCCTGGCGATGACGGATGAGGTCGCGCAGATGACAGCCGGGTACGGCCACGGCCGGCGATATGCCGAACATGTCCATGTAGCGCTGATTGCAGATGACGAGGCGGCCCGAAGAGTCGAACAGCAGCAGCCCCTGCGTCATGTTGTTGATGGCGGTGTCGAGATGCTGGCTCTTCTCGGAGAGCAGCCGCTGCGCGGCCTCGTGCTGACGCTTCAACTGGCGAACGATCAGGAAGATAGTGGCGATGACGACGACCACCGCGAGAAGTGCGGCGAAGAACTGCAGCCTGGTCTGCGCCCGCCAGTCGGAAAGCGCCGACGATACGTCGGTTGCGGCGACGATCATGATCGGAAAATTCGTCAGCGATCGGACGGAGCCCACCCTTTCTTCGCCCCGGACGGTGTGTGCAAAGCGCCCGGAAGCATTGCCACCCAGCCTCAGCGCCTTGCGAAACGCCGGCGAATTGGCGACGTTCTTGCCGATCAGATTGTCGTCATGCGGATAGCGGGCGATGACGGTGCCGTCGCGGTGAATCATCGAGATCGTGGTGTCGCTGTTCAGCGCCAGGGAAGCGACGAAATTCTGGAAATGCGAGGGTTCGACGCCCCTGGTCGCAAACCCGATCAGCTCGCCGTGCCGGCCGGTAATCTTGCGCGCGAAGATCGTCGTCCAGATTTTTGTTACCTTGCTGACAGCCGGTTCGACGATCACATCGGGAGTAGGCCGGCCCGAGGTAAATTCACGGAAATAGCGCCGGTCCGTAATACTCACGTCCGCCACCGGCCACATCTCCGACGTATTGATCAGCCGGCCCTCGACGTTGAACAGATTCAAACCGCCGACATGCGGAAGCGGCGCGAGCTTGGTGCGCAGCATCTCATGCGCGGCCAGGGTCGACATTTGCCGTTCGAAGCTTTCGGCGGTGCCCACCCTGCCCGCCTGCATATGGGCGACGACGTCGTCGTGGACGTGCTGGAGATCGCTAAGCTGCCGGTCGAAATGACGGGACAGCAGCAGCGCGGTATTGTTCTGCTCCCGCTCGCTGACTACGAGCGCGCGCTCGCGAAACTGCAGGGCGAGATATCCGGTGCCCAGCGCGATCGCGACGACGAGCGCGGCGCCGCACAGAACGAGCCATTGGATCGCGCCCGGTCTTCCGCGAAAGCGCGCACCGCCATGTGACAGCCCCCGGCTCCCCGAACCGATACTATCCGATGAGACACCCGACATTTTCCGTCCCCTGCTTACGATGCTGTAGCGGAGCCGGTACTGAGAGGCCGTTAGGAAAATGAGTTATCGGGAGGTTAAGACGATGCCGGACGGCGTCACGCCGCAGGCGTTCGATCCGGCAGGATTCCCCGGCCGAACCGTCGGGCTCGAGATCGACGGCGGCCGACAAGAAACGGCGGGGAAATGCCCGCCGCCGCGATATCAGCCGCTCTCGGCCCAAATCACATCCCGATGTCGAACACGTTCGGCAGTTGCGCCAGCGGCAACGCCGCCGCGCCGACGATGGTGGCGACCATCCTCATCAGGGTGCGGTTGCTGCGGCGCTTGCCGCGCATCTGACTGGCGAGCCACTGCAACACGGCGATATCGACGCCGTTCGCCTGGGTCGGCGCCCAGCTTTCGATGGCCGTGTCCGGCGACAGCGCGACGGTGCGCGGCGGCACCGGAAGGCCGGACGCGGACGCCGCATGGTGCACGACCGCCTTGGCCAGCAAATCGTCGAACATCCCCTCGTCGCTGCGCTCGGCGGCGGCATCGTTGATCTCGAACAGCGCTTCGGCTTCGGCGCGGCTGACCGGCTGGTGCTCGACGGCGGTCGCGGTCAGGATGCGGACGCACCAGGCGGCGTCATCGGCATCCAGCGCGCGGGAAAAATGAACACGGCCCCTGGTGGTGGGGCCTTCGCCGGTGATCACGCCATCGCGCACGACGGTGAGGGCAAGGGCTGCGGTATCGCGGCAGGAGATCCTGGACGGTTCGAGGGCGCCGATACGGTCGGCAAGCATTCCGGCAGAGGCAGACATTGGTACACTTCTCATTTTCTTGTTCTGGTTCAGCATTTTCATGCGGGCGTAAACGAGTGGTTAACGAATCGAAAACCGGGTCGCGAGTTTTTTGGATGGTTGCCAATTAGTCGCTGTGACCTCCGTCATGGTTCCGGCGGATCGCAACCGCGGCGGGGCGTGATGGGCGCGATAAACGGCAATATCGGGGCAAGCCGGACGCTTGCGGCCACCGTGGTGTTTTCGCCGCACGGGCGCGGATCGCAAGAAAATGCTACGAGTTCCGGCGCGCGGAGAAGGATCTACCCTTTTGCCGCGCCCCCGTTCACTTGACGCCCACCGCCCGCTATAGTGGCAAGGACGAATTCACCTGTAACTTGAATGACATGAGGTCGTAAAATGGCTCTCCAGATTGGCGCTGTCGCCCCGGATTTCGAGGCGGAAACCACCGACGGAAAAATCAAATTTCATGACTGGATCGACAGCAGCTGGGCGCTCCTGTTCTCGCACCCGAAGGATTTCACCCCGGTCTGCACCACCGAGCTTGGCGCGCTGGCCAGGCTGAAACCCGAATTCGACAAGCGCGGCGTCAAGCTGATGGGGCTAAGCGTCGATCCCGTCGACCGGCATGCGAAGTGGTCCGAAGACATCAGGGAGACACAGGGCACGGCGCCGAATTATCCGATGATCGGCGATACCGACTTCAACGTCTCGAAACTCTACGACATGCTGCCGGCCTCGACGTCAGGCGATCCCGCGACGCGAACCGCGGCCGACAACCAGACCGTGCGTAACGTCTTCGTCATCGGGCCGGACAAGAAGATCAAACTGGTGCTGGTCTATCCGATGACCACCGGGCGTAATTTCCAGGAGATCCTGCGCGTGATAGATTCGCTGCAGATGACCGCGAAGCATCGCGTGGCGACGCCGGCCGACTGGAAACAGGGCGACGACGTCATCATCGCAGGCTCCGTCACCGACGACGAGGCCAAGACCATCTATCCGCAGGGCTGGAAGGCGCCGAAGCCCTACTTACGGATCGTGCCGCAGCCGAAGTAACATCTACCGACTTCATGCGAGCCAACGGGTCGCGCCAATGCGTACCCAATGGCTCGCATAAAGGGCTAAACTCGCGGCGCAAGCCAGTTCGCGATCAGCAGGCCTGATGCCGCCGAGACCGCTGTGACGAACGATCCCCAGCTGACATCGACCAAGACCACCGGCCAGGTCCAGTGCTTCAGTAACGACAATGACGTCAGTTCGAACGTCGCATAGCAGAAGAAGCCGAACAATGCGCCGTAGAGCAACGTCGATCGCCAGGTCGCGCCCGCTGCACCGCTGACGAAGATCAGGATTCCAACGACATAAAGCAGGTAGAACAGGACCGCGGGCGCGAACCTGATCTCGCCCAGCATGTCGCCGACCTGCGAGCTGAAGAACCCCTTGGCGACAATGCCAAGAAACAGAAAGTCGATCGGGACCATGACGATCAACGTCGCCAGATAAAGAATGACATAACGGTTCACGGGCAGCCTCCGGCGCTCTTCGGCGCATCCTGATTTGTAGTACGTGTCGGGGCCGATAAAGTTGCAATGAATTGTCCACGCGGACCCAAATCGCGTCTTTGGAGTTGACCACCCGATGGCCGGCATATCCGCTTTCCCCTGCATCGTCTGGTTTCGCGACGACCTCCGGCTTTCCGATCACCCTGCCCTGCACGCTGCCTCCAAGACCGGCGTGCCCGTGATTTGCCTCTACGTCTTCGACGAAGCGCGCAATGGGCAGGCGCGTCCGCTTGGCGGCGCGGCGCGGTGGTGGCTGGCTCAATCGCTCCGGACCCTGCAGGGAAGCCTGGGCTCGGTTGGCTCGTCGCTGGTGCTGCGACGGGGGCCGGCGGCAGAGGTCATTGCCGGGCTGGCGCGCGACCTCGACGCCGGAGCGGTGTTCTGGAATGAGATCGCACAGGCGCCGCATCAGGCCGTCGCCGACCAGGTCGCCGCGGCATTGACGGAGCTCGGCGTCAGATCGCAGAGCTTTCCCGGCGACCTGCTGGCGGCCCCCTTAGCCATCCGTAACAAGGAAGGCCGGGGCTTGCGGGTATTCACGCCGTTCTGGCGAAGAGTGCAGTCATTGGGCGAACCGCCGAAGCCGCTGCCTCCCCCGAAGAAACTCGTTTCACTACCGGACGTCGCGAGCGATACGCTTGACACATGGCGCCTCGAACCCACCCACCCCGACTGGGCCGGGGGCCTGCGCGAGACATGGAAGCCGGGCGAGCGTTCGGCGCAGGCCCGGCTCAACGCATTTCTTGAAACCGGTGTGGCCGGCCATTCCATCCGGCGCGACCGACCCGATCGCGACGGCACGTCGGGGCTGTCGCCGCACTTGCGTTTTGGCGAGATCAGCCCGCGGCAAGTCTGGCACGCCGCGGGCTTTGCCGCGGCCGGGCGGCCTGCTTTGGCGGGGGATATCGACAAGTTCCTGAGTGAGGTGGGCTGGCGCGAGTTCTGCCGGCACCTGCTGTTCGACGTGCCCGACCTTGCCGATCGCAACCTGCAGCCCTCCTTCGATGCATTTCCCTGGCAGCGCGACGACAGGGCGCTGAGGGCGTGGCAGCGCGGCCAGACCGGCTATCCCATCGTCGATGCCGGGATGCGTCAGCTCTGGCATACCGGCGCCATGCACAACCGGGTGCGGATGGTGGTGGCATCGTTCCTGGTCAAGCATCTCTTGATCGACTGGCGCGAGGGCGAGAAGTGGTTCTGGAACACGCTGGTCGATGCCGACGCCGGCAGCAATCCCGCCAACTGGCAATGGGTGGCCGGCTCCGGCGCGGATGCCGCGCCCTATTTCCGCGTGTTCAATCCGATCCTGCAGGGTGAAAAATTCGATCCCGATGGCGCGTATGTCCGGCGCTGGGTGCCCGAACTCGGGCAACTGCCGGCCGGCCTGATCCACCGGCCATGGAGCGCAACGCCGCTCGAACTCAAAGGCGCGAACGTGGAACTCGGCACGAGCTATCCGCAGCCCATCATCGATCACAGACGAGGACGCGAGCGCGCGCTCGAGGCCTATGCGAAAGTCCGCCGCGGTTGAGCACGTCGCGGCGTCCGCTTTACACATTTGAGAATCCGGCTATCGTTACAGCCTCGACAACACTGGGGGACGATATGGACGACGATAAACCGGTTCTCGAACAAGTAACGGACGCAGTGAGCAGCGCTGCAACCGCGGACGCCGCCAAGACGGTAGTCAAGAAGGTCAGGAAGGCCGCCAGGAAGGTCAAGAAACCCGCCAAGAAAGCGGTGACCAAGGCGGCGCCGAAGAAGAAGGCCAAGAAGGCCGGTAAGAAAGCCGCCAGGAAATCATCGGCGAAAAAGTCGGCCAAGAAGGCCGTCAAGAAAACCGCGAAGAAAGCCGCCAGGAAGAAAAAGAAGGCCAAGAAGTCGAAGCGCTGACCGCTTCCTGCGCCGCGCGTAAAGGCCTTCGGGTGAAAGCCCGGAGGCTTTTGTTTTGAGGCCCCCTGCCAGGCTCACGCACGCCGGTTGACCAGAAACACCGCGGCGGCGCAGGCCACCATGCCGACGATGGCGATGGTATCGAGCCGTTCGTCGAACAGAACATAGGCCATGACGGCGGTCACTGCCGGCACCAGATAGAACAGGCTCGCCACCGAGGTCGCCGCCGAGCGCCGGATCAGCCAGTACAGCAGCCCGATCGACCCGATCGACAGCACCACCGCCAGCCAGACCAGCGACAGCATGAATTCGCCGGTCCAGTGCACGACATTGCTCTCGAACAGCCACGCCCCGGCGCCGAAGAAGACCGCGACCGCGATGTACTGCACGAGATTGCCGGAACGCCAGTCGATGCTGCCGCAATAGCGCCGCTGATACAGCGTCCCTAAGGTAATGCTGACCAGCGACATGCCGGAGGCCAGCCAGCCCCAGCCGGCCTCCCCGCCCATCGGTCGATCGTGCAGGATCAGCACCACGCCAGCGAGCCCGAGCAGCAACCCGGTCCATTGCAGCGGCGTGACGCGCTCACCGAGCCAGCGGTTCGCCAGGGTCGAGGTCAGGATCGGCTGCAGTCCCGGAATCAGCGCCGAGAGCCCGGCGGGAATCGAATGCGCGATCGCGATCGCAGTGCCGCCCAGATAGAACCCATGCACCAGGAGCCCCGCGACGATGCTGTGGGCAACGCCTGCGCGGTCGGGCCATTGCGGCCGCGCGATCGCGACAATGATCGCCATCAGGCCCACCACCAGCACCATGCGGATCGCCAGATAGGTCAGCGGTTCGGCATTGTGCAGGACGTATTTGGTGCCGATAAAGCCGGTGCTCCAGAGCACCACAAAAATCGCCGGCGCCGCGCGCTCGGCCAAATTTTCGAAGTCTCTGTTCATTTGCAGACCTGATTGCCTGAACATATGCTATCCGGCAATCGTGAATCCCGCGGGCCCGCTCGCCGGGAAACGCAGATCGAAGAGATGAAGGATACCACGGATGTTCGCGCCACCGTCGCCGCCGGCAAGCCGCCGGAAGTTACGACCGTGCAGACCGGCCGGGTCTGGAAAGGCACCGCCTTCGGCGGCGCCCGCGGCCCTACCGACGTGCCGAAGATCGTCGACTGGTACATGCGGGGCAAGATCGAGATCGATCCGATGATCACCCACGTGATGCCGCTTGCCGAGATCAACAACGCGTTCGAACTGATGAAGCGCGGCGAATCCGTTCGCGGCGTGGTGACGTTTTAGGAAGATCTGATGCTCTTGCAATTTCAGACCGTCGACGTATTCACCGGCACGCAATTCGTCGGCAATCCGCTTGCGGTCGTCCTCAACGCCGAGGGACTGTCGACCGGGCAGATGCAGGCCATCGCCGCCGAGTTCAATCTGGCGGAGACGACCTTCGTGCTGCCGCCCAAAGACGCCGCGCATACCGCCGAAGTGCGGATCTTCACGCCACGCAGCGAGATGCCTTTCGCCGGCCATCCCAACGTCGGCACCGCATTCGTGCTGGCGCGCGCCGGCACCAGTTACGGCCGGCCCGTCAGCGGCGACCGCGTCATCTTCGAGGAAAAGGCCGGGCTGGTCCCGATCGAGATTTTGCGGGATGGCGCGATCGTGGTGGGCTCGAAACTCGCTTCCCCGCAGCCGCTCTCGGTCGGCCCGGAAGTTGCGGGCGAACTGGTGGCATCGGCCTGCGGAATCTCGCCCGCCGATATCGAGACCATCCATCATAGCCCGCGAATCGCGTCCTGCGGCGCCCCGTTCATTCTCGCTGAACTGAAGAGCCGCACCGCGCTGATCGAGGCAAGCCCGAACGGCGACGTGTTCCGGCTTGAAGTGAGCAAGCAGCCGGCCGTCAGCATCCTGCTCTACACCCAGGTCCGTGAAGCCGGCATCGACATCCGGGCCCGGATGTTCGCGCCACACCACAACATTCCCGAAGATCCGGCGACCGGCGCCGCCAACGTCGCGCTGATCGGCCTGCTCGCCAGCCTGCGCCCGGAGGCGAATCTTTCCTTGTCGAAGACGATCGCGCAAGGCGTCGAGATGGGACGGCCGAGCATCCTGCAGGCGGCGGCCGAAAAGAAAAACGGCACGGTCACCGCGACCTATATTGGTGGTCGCTGCGTGCCGGTCATGTCAGGGACGATCGATCTGGCCTGAGACGATCAGAACTCTTCCGGACAGGGATCCACGATCTTCCACATATCCGTTCCGTTCTTGATCTTCTTCATCTCGTTGGTCAGCCCGCCATTGCGGCTGATCCAGTCCTTCACCGGCCTTGGATAATAGGACATCAGGTCCGATGTCCCTTCCGAACTGGTGACCTTGATGCCGAAGGTGAACGCCTTGTCGTAATAGGCCTGGTGGAAGCCGAGGCTGGCGCGCGGCGTCACGCACACCTTGTTCATCGGCACAATGCCGAACACCATGGTGCAGGCCGAGTTGCAGATGCCGTCGATAATGACGCGCTCCTTGCGGTCACGGATGCGCTCGTACTTCGCCTTGTATTCGGTGACGTAGCCGCCGTGATCGCGGGTGATGCGCAGATCGGCGCGCGCCGGCGTCGCGGCCAGCAGCGAGAACAACAGCAAAGGCAGAAGTGTGATGCGCATGGATCGATCGGACGCGGATGGAGCCTGTCGGGACCCGGGAAATCCGGTCCGTATCGGGACCAGAGAGCAGGACTCTGGCGTTAGTGTGTTGGGATTTCGTTAAGCATCCGGATGGGGCCAAAAATGGGCGCCTGCGGCCCAATTTTCCCAATTTCTGGGGCCTTTGGCGCCTGATCGGGTCCAGCTGGCCAGTCCCCCACCCGATTGACCAGTGAGCCAGCCCTCTTTTTGGGCAGGAAGACTACCGGTTCCCGGAACGCACAGCCCTCAGGCCGGTCCGGCGGCGGACTGCTGGCCCTGTCAGGACAAGTCTGGTAATCGAGCCCTCGCACGCGCTCGTAGCTCAGCTGGATAGAGCATCGGATTTCGATTCCGAGGGCCGGGAGTTCGAATCTCTCCGAGCGCGCCAATGATATCAACTACTTAGATGTTGATCCGGTGCATCGGTAAGATCAGATTTCGCTGGGGTTAGCCGCTGGGTAAACTGTTGACTCGTTCCGGCGAACACCCACCAACTAAGGGGAATTATTTTGTCGTTACCGCAACAACGGGTTGCGCTATAGGGCTGAACGCATATTGAGTGGCGGCCCGACGGGGCCGTATGCCGATAGATCTCGAAACCTTGTTCGCATCGGAGAAGATGCTCGCGGTGGAACCGGCGTGGGGCGAGCGCGACGGCGACCTACTAGAGGTCTATTGTCCGCTGGAGATCGACGGGACCGTGATCGAGGGATTGAACTTCCGAGCCGTCGCGCGAAAGCGCATGCCCGACGAATTGGTGACGGTCCAGCTTGAGTACCATCCACCGAACGAACGCGGTGGCCCCCTCGCCCGGATCGAGTGGAGGCCGCTGCGAGGGCACAACAATAGGGGACGCGGCCCAAAGCAGTTTCAAAACAAGCTCATCAATGGCTGCCATCGCCACCCGTTCGACCTGAACTGGAAGTATGCGCATAAGGAGCTTACCGAGGCCGGAAACCTTCCAATCGCCGTCCCGTTGACTAAAAGCCCGAAGAATTTTGACGCCCTGCTCGAATTCGTGAAGGAAGACTTCAGAATCACGAATATAGAGTGGATCGAAGTGCCCCCTTGGGAACCGACACTCGTCTGAACCAGATCATGAGCACCGCTGACATCCAGAAATTCAATCACCTAGTAGACGACGTCGCACGCGAGATCGTTGCCACGGAGCATCGCGTCGGAGGGTCGTTCATTCGCACGCCCCTGATGTATCCAAGCGGATCAACAGTAGTCGTCAGGATCGAACACGGCGACAACCGCTTCTTCGTCTCTGACTACGGTTATGGCTTTCAAGAGGCCGAGTTGATGGGTGCAGGTCTGATGTACTCGAAGCCAGCGCATGCGATAGCTTTGGAAGCCGGTGTTAAGTTCGACAATCAAGCATTCTTCCTGCTCGAAGCGTCGCGAGAGCAACTTGCTGGCGCGGTTGTCACAATCGCCAACTGCTCGCAGCACGCCGCCATGCGAGCGGCCGACGCGCTCGCCGAGAAGACATTCGAAGATCGTAAGACACGCCTCTATGAACGACTCATCCAAGTATTCGAACCGAAGATAGTCAGTAAGAATGTGGAGATTGTCGGAGCTTCAAACCAAAAGTGGCAATTCGCTACTGTGGTCCGATTGCCGAACACACGGCCGACGATCTTTGAGCCGGTGACCAAGCATCCGAATTCCGTCGCGAACGCATCAATGAAGTTCGGGGACATTGCCTTACTTAAAGACCACGCGCCACAGCGGGTGGCCGTGGTACACAACAAGAAAGAACTCGGAACGCTGCTTACCGTGCTTTCCAGGTCCGCGAACGTCATCGACGACGACGAGAGCAAAGAGCGGATTATTCGGCTAGCAAACGCAGCCTAAGGTCAAGAAGAGCAAAGCGGCCCTCGATGGTGGCTTCCCTCCCCTAACCCGCCAGTGCTCTCCGCAGTCGCGCGATCGCGGCCGGCAGGCCGCGGACCCTGATGATCCGGCCGGTGGCGTCGTAGTCCTCGGAAAGCACGCGGGCGTTCTCATAGACATCGCTCAGCAGTCCCTGCTTCGCATAGGGCAGCACCAGTTGGTCCTCCACCATCGAGGCCTCGAAGAACGCGATGATGGTCTCGCGCAGCGAGGCCACGTCTTGCGCCGACGTCGCGGAGAGCAGGATCGCGTCGGGATGTTTCGCGCACAGCGCGGCGCGATCTTCTTCGCTCACGCGATCGATCTTGTTCAGCAGCAGGCGCGACGGAACGGCGTCCGCGCCGATCTCCTTGAGCACGTTGCGGCTCACCTCGAGCTGCGATTCGTAAGTCGGATCGGAGGCATCGACGACGAACAGCAACAGCGACGCTTCCAGCGCTTCGGCGAGCGTGGAGCGGAACGAGGCGACGAGATCGTGCGGCAGCTTCTTGATGAATCCGACCGTGTCCGAGACCAGCACGCGCGGTCTGGTCTCCGGCTGCAGCGCGCGCACCGTCGTGTCCAGCGTCGCGAACAGCTTGTCCTCGACCAGCACCTCGCTGCCGGTGAGCGCTCGCATCAGCGACGACTTGCCTGCGTTGGTGTAGCCGACCAGCGCGACGCGGAGCTGGTCGCGGCGCGCGGACCGGCGCTCGTCGCTATCGCGCTGGATGCTCTCCAGTTGTTCTTTCAGCTCCGCGAGGCGGTCGCGGACCTTGCGGCGGTCGACTTCGAGATCGGTTTCGCCCGCGCCCGGCCCCTGCTGCCGCCCGCCACCGCCCGACGATTCCCGCAGCCGCGGCGAGACGTATTTCAGCCGCGCGATCTCGACCTGCAGCTTGGCCTCGCGGCTGTGCGCATGGCGATGGAATATCTCGACGATCACCCCGGTGCGGTCGAGCACCTGCGCGCCGGTGGCTCGCTCGAGGTTGCGGGCCTGGCTCGGCGATATCTCGTGATCGACGATCACGAACTCCGGTTTCCGCTGCGGCGGCGCGTCGGTCTCGGTGGACGGAATAACGGGCTTCCTGCCGGTGTCGTCAAAGCGATCGCGGGCCTTCGACTTGCGGGTGGGCGCCATCGATTCGACCACGCCGGTTCCGCCGGTCATCGCCGCGAGTTCCTCAAGCCGCCCCTTGCCGAGCACCGTCCCGCCGCCAATATCGACGCGCTTCTGCGACACCGTGCCGACGACCTCATAGCCGAGAGTCTTCACCAGGCGGCCGAGTTCCCCGAGGCTCGCGGCATGCATGACATCGTCGACATCAGGGAGCTGGACGCCGACCAGGATCGCGCGCGGAACAGGCGGTTTGGTTTCCATATTACGGCGCGCCGGCTCTGGCGCACTCCCCGTTCTTGCCAGAGTGGGCGGAATTGGCGAATCCGGCTGCGTCGCCGACCTCAGCCCCTGATGTCTTGCCCATGTCTGACATTGATCCGCAATAGCCCGCGCCGCCGGGCGGTCCGTACGGCCGCAGCGAATAGCGGTACCGTTAGCCTCCTCGCGGAGCGTGGGGGGCGGGAGTTCAAACCTATCCGAGCGCGCCAGCTGAGCCTGAACCCTTCATGGGCTCAAGGCTCACCAGATGTTATTGGCGAAAAAGCCGAAATTCGGCTGCTGCGCGACGCGCATCATCGGCGGGGCCGCCCGGGCCTTGGCCACCTTGCGTTTCGGAAGCGGCTTGGCCTCGGGCTTTGGGTCATCGGCCGGCCTGAACTGCGCAAATGATTCCCGCACCCGCGCCTTCGCCGGCATTTCCGCAATCGGCGCCGGAACGGCGGCAGCCATCTCGACTTCCGGAGGAACGATGGTGGGAAGGCTGGTATCGTACACGACGCGCTCGGGCCATTTCCGGTCAGAGCGGATCCTGAGGGTGGCATTCTCCACAGGCGCGGCGGCGGCGATGGAACTCACCACCGGCTGCTTCGGCACAAGGGCATCCACCCCGAACAGCAGCGCCAGCAGCACTCCGCCGACATAGAAGAAATATCGCGCTATCGGCATTTCGTGACCGCTCCATCCGCGCGGGCCGCACGGATCGTTCGTTCAACTGGTGATCATGCATTTAGTTCCTCGCCCGCCCGCACGGTTCAACCGCGGACTTCACTTTTCGTTGGCGGTTAACTATTCGTGAACGGAGATTAGTTGCGGCTGGCCTGCTCCCAGCCCGGCCATCAGGATGGCCAGCAGCCCGACAAATCCTGGCATGGAGGTGGTGGCCGGCGCGGTCGCAGGCCGACCTGAAAGATCACGGCCCAGCCGACGAAGCGTTGCCAGCCCGGCAAGTCTCGCCAGCCGGGCGAGCCCGGTCACCTCGATGCGATACAGCCCACGGTCCATCGTCATGCCATCGACAGGCGGCGAACGGATGTTGCCTGCTGCGCCGCACAGCAATAAGGCGGTGCGCACGATTGCAAGCTTCGCCGCGTTTCCATCAAGACTCGAACCAAGGCGATCGTTCCATCCAATTGTGTCATTATTGGAATCCATCGCCGCCGCCGGCTCGGGTGTGGTTCGGGGGGATGGCGTTGCCTGCATGCGGCGCCTAAAATTGACGGCGCCGCCTCATGCCGCGGCCAACGCACCGCGCCAGCGACGGCGCGCAAAATCAAGGGGGAGCAACGATGCCGATCGTCACCTGGGATCATGTCCATTTGCGCAGTCCGGATCCCGAGGCCACCGCGGCCTGGCTCGAAGACATTCTCGGCGGCATCATCATCCGCGGTCCCGGTCGGATCGACGTCAAGCTCGGCGGCGCCAACATATTCATCGCACCGGTGACGGCGGGCGATGGCGTGAATACCCCACCGGTGACGCCCTATCAGGGGCTCGACCATTTCGGGCTGGCGGTGAAGGACATCGATGCGGTGGCCGCCGAGATCAAGGCCAAGGGTGTCGAATTCACCAAGGAGCCGACGACGCTCCGGCCGGGCGTCCGCATCTGCTTCATCCGCGGTCCGCAGGGCATCTCGATCGAGCTGTTGGAGCGCGACCCGAAATACACGTGAGGGCCGCGCGCCGCGAAGGCGGTGGTCGTTCGTCCGGGCGTCGCCAGGCTGGCAGAAAGCGAGGGATCGTCCTGAGTGATCGCGGGCCGTGGTCAAGCTGCCGCGTTGACGCTGCGTGCCCTGCTTTGGCATAACGGGCTGTCGTCTTCCGGAGGCTACGGACGCTGGCATCGGGGCATCATGAAGAACGGTCTGTATTCGATCCACGTCAGCCTGCAGGATGGCCGTTCGGGCAAGGGCAGCGGCGTGATCATGTTCCGGGATGGCCAGATTCACGGCGGCGATGCCTATCTGTTTTACACCGGCAGCTACACGGTCAAGGACGATACCTTCAAGGGCGAAGTCCTGGTCCAGCGCCACACCTCCAGCCCCGATGCCAATCCGCTGTTCGGCGGGCCCAATCCGGTCGGTATCGGCGTCTCCGGCACTTTCACCGATACCAGGGGCGTCATGAATGGAACGGCACTGGTCGGAAAAGCCAGCCAGATTTTCGGCGCCACACTGCACAAGCTCGCCGACGTCGACTAGCCCGCGCCTGTTATTTCGGGTTTCCGGCGGCCATCGTCTGGCCGTGACCAGGATCACATACGCCGACACGCCCTCCCCCTATTTTTCCCGCAATCGATCTCATGTCGAGATTTCCTGTGGGAGAATGCCATGCAGCTTTTCAAACGGACTTTAATGGGCGCATGCCTCGTGGCCGGTCTCCTCGCCGGTCTGCTTGGGGTCGCACATGCCCAGAATGTGACAGGTGCCTCCGTCGCGCTAACCGGTCCGGAACAGCGCATCGCGCTGGTGATCGGCAATTCGAAATATCAGAACACGGGCCAGCTCTCCAATCCCGGCAACGATACCAGGGCGGTCGCGCAACTGCTCAACTCCGCCGGCTTCGAGGTGATTTCCGCGACCGACCTCAGCCACAACCAGATGATCCAGGCGGTGCAGGCGTTTTCCGGCAAGATCGCCGGCCGCGGCCCGAATACGGTGGCGATGGTGTATTATGCCGGCCACGGCGTGCAGCTTGCCGGCGAAAATTATCTCGTACCGGTCGACGCCAGGATTTCTTCCGAGTCTGACCTGGTCAACGGTTCGCTCCGGCTCGTCGACGTGATGGCGACGCTTGAGTCGATTCCGAGTCGGGTGCGAATCGTCATTCTCGATGCCTGCCGCAACAATCCGTTTCCCTCGATCAACGACGCCGGACGCGGGCTCGCCATCGTCGACGCGCCGAAGGGTTCGATCGTCGCCTATTCGACGGCACCGGGCACCGAAGCGCTCGATGGCACCGGCGAGCATAGTCCGTATACCGCGGCGTTCCTGCGGCTGGCGAACGAGAAAAATCTCCCGATCGAGCAGCTGTTCAAGCGCATCCGCCTCGACGTCGGCAGTTCAACCGACGGGCAACAGACTCCCTGGGAAAGCTCGTCGCTGACCAGCGATTTCTATTTCTTCGGCGATACCGCCGTCGCAGCAACCCGCGTGCCGGCACAGGTGAAAATGGCGCGTGCTGCAAGCGATCTTCCGTCGCGTTCCCCGCGCGAGGCCTATGACTACGTGCTGGCGGAAAATTCCATCGAGAATTATCAGGAATTCATCCGGATCTACCCGTACGATCCGATGAGCGACCGCATCCGCATCTTGCTGGGCAACCTGATGCAGGCGAAAGCCTGGCAGATTGCGGTACAGGCGAATTCTGCCGTCGCGTACAAATCGTTCTATGAGAAATTTTCGAACAGCCCCTTTGCCCACAGCGCCCTGAAGATGGCAGAGCAGCCTAAAGTTATTCCGCTGTCGCAGCCGGCCCGGATCCTCGCGGCGCCTTCGGTCAAAACAGGCGGCCTTGGTATCGCAAAGGACCATGTCGCCAGCGTGCAGGGCCTGCAGCAAGGCGGCGGCAAGATCGTCACCTTGCCCTCTCCCGGCGCCAACCCTGCTTCGGAGAATGCCGGCGCCGACACCGGCAAGATCGTCAGCCTGCCCGTCAGCAAGGTTGGCAAGATTGCCGAGCGGCCGGTACTCAAGCTGGATGGCAAGCTGACCCAGGACGGGAAGCAGACTTCGAAATCCCCTCCGCTGGTTGACGTCCAGCGCAGGCCGGCAGGTGTCGCCAAGGCCGGCACCAGCCAGCGATTTGCGACGTCGTCCCAGTTCCGCGGATCGTCCGGTGAGGCTCGGACAGGTGGTCTCAAGATGATGCGATAAGGCCAAGGCTACTCCGCGGCCTGCTCCAGCGGGGCGACCCGGGGCAGGATGATCTGGATCCTGGTGCCGCCGCCGGGCTCGGAATCGAGGTCGAGCCGGCCGCCCAGCCGGTTGGTGACGATGCTGTAGACGATATGCAGGCCGAGCCCGGTGCCGCCCTGGTCGCGTCGGGTGGTGAAGAACGGATCGAACGCCCGGCGCCGGACGTCGAGGCTCATGCCGCAGCCATTGTCGGAAAACAGGATCTCGACATTGTCCTTGCCGGACTCCCGCACCCGGATGTCGACCGCGCCGGTCCTGCCGCCCGGAAAGGCGTGCGCCACCGAATTGAGAAACAGGTTGGTGAGCACCTGGCCATAGGGTCCCGGATAGGAGTTCATGGTGAGATTGGGCTGGCAGTCGACGTTCAGCGTCAGATTGTGCTTCCGCAGACCCGGCCGCAGGCTCATCACCACCTGCTCGGTGAGATCGCCGAGGTCGAACGTGCGCTGATCCGAGTAATTGCGGTCGGCGGCGACCTGTTTGAACGAGGTGATCAGTTCGGCCGCACGGTTGAGATTGGCCACCAGCTGCGAGGACGCATCGCGGCTGGTCTCGAGGAACTCCGTCAGGCTCGATCGCTTGAGATCGCCGCGCGCGACTTCGGCGGAGAACAACGCGGTCTTGCGCTCCAGCGACGAGGCGACCGTCAGGCTGATGCCGACGGGGTTGTTGACCTCGTGGGCGACCCCCGCCACCAACCGCCCGAGAGCGGCGAGCTTTTCCGCCTCGATCAGCGAATTCTGGGTCTCGCGCAAATTGCGCAACGCCGCTTCGGCGGCGTCCTTGGCCTTGCGCATCTCCAGTTCGCCGCGCTTGCGCTCTCCGATGTCGAGCGCGACGGTGACGATGTTCTCGATCTCGCCTTCGGCATCCAGCAGCGGCAGCTTGTTGACCAGCCATTGCCGCATGTTGCCTGAGGAATCCTTGTACTCCTCCTCGTAAAATCCGAGCTCCCTGCCCGCCTCCAGCACCCGCTTGTCGTTCTCGTCGGTCTTTTCCGCGCCGTAGCGCGACATCAAATCGGTGGTGGTACGGCCGATCGCCTCCGCCGGTTCGACGCCGAAGATGCCGGCCATGTAGCGGTTCATCAGGACATAGCGCAGCTGCTTGTCCTTGACGTTGATCACCGCGGGCACGGTGTCGATGACCTGCTGCAGCAGGCGCCGGCCTTCGGCGATCGCGTCCTCGGCGCGCTTCTGATCGGTGATGTCGCGCACCGTTCCCTCATAGCGCACGATCTCGCCGCTCTCGTCGCGGGCGACGGTCGCGCTGTCGGAGAGCCAGAGCACCCCGCCGTCGCGGGCGCGAACCTGATACTCGAACTCGCGAACCATGCCGTCGCGCTGCATCAGCTTCTGATATTCGACGCGCGCCTGCGGATGGACGTAGATCTGATCGGCGACGTCGCCGATGCCGTCGATCAGGCCCTGCGGCGTGTCGTAACCCATCATCCGCGCCAGCGCCGGGTTGGCGTTGAGAAGCGCGCCGCCCGGCGTCGTCACGTAGATCCCGTCGACCGAACCCTCGAACAGCTTGCGGTAGCTTTCCTCGGCCAGCCGCTGCTCGGCCAACGCGTGGACCGCCGCCTCGCGCGCCGCGTCGGCCTCGACCAGGGTGCGGCGGAACACTTCGGCGGCCCGCGCGATATCGCCGATCTCGTTGCTCACATCGGTGGCGGGAATCGAGGTGTCCTTCCTGCCTGCCGCCAGCGCACGGATCGAGGTCGCGATCGAGGCCAGCGGACGGACCGTCCGCCGCACCACGAACATCGCCGCCCACAGTCCAATCAGGACGCCGGCGGTGCCGAGCACGATGCTTTGCCATTTGGCTTCAGCCAGCGTCCTCGCGAAATCGCGCGACAGCACGTGGCGGCGACGTGCGCTGACTTCGCGCAGGAGTTCTGTAACGCGCTGGATCAGGCGTCCCTCGGAGCCCAGCACCTCCTTGTCGATATCCGCGATCTGGCGTTCGCGGATCGAGATCGCGATGATCGCATCGGCATAATTGTCGACGGCGGTGCGGAGTTTCGGATCCAATATCGCCAGCGATCGCATGCTTTGCGCGGCCTGCTCGGCGGCCGATGGATTGCGCGCCAGCAGCGCGGAGGCGATGCGGCTTTGGGTCTGAAACAAGGTCGAGGAGATTATCGGATCCGGCGTATCGGCAATGGCCGTGTCGAATTTTTCGCGTAGCGGCGGCAAGCCGATGATCAGTTCGGCGCGGCGGTTGATCAGCGATGAAATGCGCTCGATGCCGCCGTTGTAGGTCGACAATCGCGCGGTGACGCCGTCGATCATGTCCTGCTGCTCGGGCGCGAGTTCGAGCCGGGTCTTCTTCAGAATTTCGCTCAACGAAGCGACGGCGTCCTCGATCTGGTTGGCTTGGGTACCCGGATCGGTCACGAAGTCGCGCGCCGCAAGCCGCAACTCGTTCATCCGCCGGTCGATATCCTCGGCGAGGTCGCCGACACTCTGCAGCCGCTGCAGTTCGGCGAACGTCGAATCGATATGGCGGACGGCCAGGACGCTGGCAATGCTGGTGGTCGTGATCACGGCCAACACCAGCAGGAAGCTGCCGAATGTCAGCTGACCGATCGAGAGCGAGAACGACGGTGACCTTTGCTGCGCTTCAGAAGGCATGGTTATTGGGACCGGGCTCCAATCAGCCGTAATATATACGATGTATTAGAAGCCAGGGAGAACCTGCTCGAATCCGCTGCATGGCCACCCGTCCGCCCCCCCGGTCAGACCGGGCGGCGGCCCGCCTCATTGGCCATTTTCGGCTCAATCCGTTGTGATGCCGGCCTCCTTGACCACCTTCGCCCATACCGCGACGTCGTTTTTGATGATGTCGGCGAACTGCGCCAGCGGCGCGCTCTTCGGTTCGCACCCGGCGATGTCGAGTTTCTCGCGAACCTCCGGGGTCGCTAGCGCCGATTCCAGCGCCTTGCTGATGCGTTCGACGACCGGCTGCGGCGTGCCGGCCGGCGCCACCACGCCGAACCATGGCGTCACCTGCGCCTCGGCAAAACCCTGCTCCGCCATGGTCGGCGCATCGGGGAAGTATTTCGAGCGGCCGTCGTTGATGGCGGCGATCACCCTGATCGAGCCCGACTGCACCTGCGCCAGCGCCTGGTTGGCGGAAAGAAACGTCGAATTGATCAGGCCACTGGCGATATCCGGCACCATCTGCGGGTAGCCGCGATAGCCGACCGCGGTGACGTCGATCCCGGCCAACCGCTTGAACAGTTCGAAGCCGAGATGCCCGGTCGAGCCCTTGCCGGGATGGCTGTAGTTCAGGGTGCCCGGTTTTGCCTTCGCCAGCGCCACATATTCGGCCACGGTCTTCACCGGCAAGGAAACCGGGACGATGAAGAAATTCGGCGCCCGGCAGATCTGCCCGATAGAGACATAGTCGCGCACCGGATCCCAGCGCAGCCTGGGATCGAGCGCCGGGCTCGCGGTAAAGAACGTCGTCACCAATAGCCACGTGTAGCCGTCCGGCGCCGCGCGCGCGACTTCCTCGGCAGCGATCGAGCCATTGGCGCCGGATTTCGATTCGACGACGATCGAGCCGTTCCATTGCGTCGCCATGTTCTGCGCGACGATGCGCGCGAACACATCGGCCACGCTTCCCGGGGAATAGGGAATCACGATGCGGACCGGCCGGTTGGGAAAGTCTCCTTGCGCGTGTCCGGCATTGGGTGCTGCACAAAGGGCCAGCCACGCTGCGATAGTTACGCCGATACGCCACATCTTCATGTCGAGTGTCCTGCCCTGATCGTTTTTTTCGCGCGCCGGAAAGCATTTTCCGGATTTCCCGGCAGGATGCCGGTTATGACGGGCCCCGGCAAGGCTGCCGACGGCAAGACCGTCGGTGCGAGCGAACGGTCGCGCGAACGCAAGGGCACTACCCGGGCTACAAGTTTCGGTTTCAAATTTCCGACAGCGCGTGTTCCCAAACACAATTTCGCGATCTCGCGGCGCGTTTCGCCCGAGCTTTGCCAATCATCTCCCGCCCTCTCCATGAAGAGGGCGCAGGGAAGACCGGGTGCGCGCTGCACCCGCGGTCTCGTGTGCAAAATTGTGCAAAGTACCGCACACGAGCATACAGGTTCAGCGGAGACACTCCGGCCTTCCCTGCGCAATGGCTTTACGGCTTATAGCGCGCTCTCCCCGGAGTATCGGGCTTTCTTGCCTCCGTCGCCTCCCGGAATCTGGCACGTTGGCCCGGTCGGGCTTTCCGCACCTCCGAAAGACTTGACGCCAACCACTGAGGCGTCAGGACCACACGACTTCGCCGTACGCTTCAACGCCGTTCGTCAGCACGCCGTCCGGTCGCTCACGGAGTTGATCCGCCCTGCCACCACCTGCGCGCCCGACGCTGCCGCGTCCACCGCATCCCATGCCCAACGTTCGTGACGATCATGATACGCCCCTCTGAGAGGGCCGGGACGTCAATGGATATAGATTTGATTTGGGTCGGGCGCGAAGGAGAATATTTTCGGAAAAACAGAAAAAACGACTCGACAGGGCCACCGCGCCCGTCGCACTGATTTGCCCGTCGGGTAGTCACAGAACCGTCACGACGACACGCCGACCACCGCCCTCTTCCGCGCCGGGATGGTCATCGCGGCGACGCCCAGCACGACGCAGCCGAGGCCGATCCACGCCGTCGCCGACAGGCTCTCGCCGAGAAACAGCACACCGACCGCGACGCCGATCGGCACCCGCAAATAGGCCTGCGCTGTGGTGCCGACCGAGCCCAGCGTCTGGATCAGGCGAAAATAGATCACGAAGGCGACCGCCGTGGAGAACACCGCCAGCGCGAGCAGCGCCAGCATCGAACTTGCCGACGGCGCCAGTGTCCATGGCCGGTAGACCACGAGGCTGACCGGGATCAGGATCGCCGCGCCGCACAGCAGCGAGCCGGCGGCCGGCACCATCGAAACGAGGCCTTTGAAGCCGCGGCCGGAGATCGCGGCGCCCGCGTAGCAGATGGCTGCCAGCACGGCCACCACTTGCGCGACCAGTTGCTCGCCCAATCCGCCGAGCGCCTGCACGCCGACAATCAGACAGACGCCGGCCAAGCCTGCGCACACGCCGAGCAGTTTTCGCGGCGTCAGCGCCTCATGGCGGGTGATCGCGAGGGTCAGGAAGAAGGTGAAGATCGGGGCCGTGGAGCTGAGAATGGCGGCGAGCCCGGCGTCGAGCGAGCGCACGCTCCAGGCCAGCATGGTCCAGGGGATCACGCTGTTGAGGCAGGCCTGGAACAAGAAGCGCCGCCAGGTCGCGGCGTCCGACGGCAGCCGCAGACCGCGCCCGTGCATGATCGCAACCAGCAACAGCCCGGCGATCAGGGTGCGCGCCGCGATCAGGGTAACAGGCGGAATCGTCGCCACGCCGAGTTTGATGAATGTATAGGAGGCGCCCCACAGCGTCGCGAGCGCCAGCAATAGCCCCAGTTCCACGGCGATGTTGGGATGTTCTCAATGCTGTCGAGACGGACACTACAGGATGGACAGCTGGAATACTTCGTCATGAACCGAAGTGTTCCCGTGCCCTGGACGCGGTGCAGCGTGCAACGCTGCTCCGCAGAGCCGGGACCCATGAATTCATGCCGCTGGAATGGACTCCGGATCAACAGCGCATCGCCATAGCGTGGCGAAGACGCACGTAAACGCGCTTATGGCGCTGCGCAGCGTCCGGGGAACGCCGTCAGCCGGCAGCGCCGACCTCGAACAGATCGCCGTCGTAGCCGGCTTCCAGAGGAATGCGAAGCTGACGGCCGCCGTTCAGCCTGGTCATGACTGGCATTACCGTGACGATGGGCTTGCCCCTGGAATCGTCGAGCGCGGCCTTCACATTCGGCTGCTTGCCGAGCCGGATCAGGTTGCGGGTGGTCGGGAACGGCAACTTGAACCGTCCGCTGTTGCCGCCCTCCAGAGCCTCGCGCGGCGACACCCAGATCGAATCGGTGGATTCCTTGCCGTCATGGGCGCCGGCCTGCTCCGGCGGCGCCGCGGCGAGGAAGAACCAGGTGTCAAACCGCTTCGGCATGCCCTCCGGCGTGATCCAGTGCGCATAGGGCACGAGTTCATCGAGCGCCAGCACCATGCCGTTGTCGGTCAGCACTCTTAGAAATGTGATCTTGCTCTCGCATAAATCAGCGCGATGGGCGGCTTCGATCTCGCCAGCCCGTTTGGCATCGACCAGCGCCTTCGATCCCTTCGGACGCGCCAGCAAGATGCCGCTTTCTTCAAAGGTTTCACGGATCGCTGCGATCCGGAAGCTCAAGGCAGACGCATCGAGCCCCTCGCCGCCGGAATAAAGCGCGGGATTGGCGATGATCTCCTGATCGCCCTTGTCGACGCTGCCGCCGGGAAACACCAGCGCGCCCGAATTAAAGTCGATCTCATAATGGCGCACCATCATGAAGACCTCGATTTCCCCGCGACCGTTGTCGTCGGGCGCGGCGGCGCTGTCGCGCAGCAGCATGATGGTCGACGCCTCGCGCGGCGGTTTGGCGGGTTCGGTGGACATGAGATCTCACTCCGGTAGGGATTTCATCCTGGGGAGCTGCCTCTTTGGCCGCGTCTCGAAGGATGAGGCATGTGGACTCTCATGGCTCGAGACGCGCGCGAGGGCGCGCTCCTCTCCATGAGGATTTTGTCATTCCGCCGCGCTGGCCTGCGGCTGCAGATTGGCGCGCTTGTCGACCCGGGCGACGCGGGACAAGAGATAATCGACATCGGCCTTCGCAGTGGCGGTGATGGCGGCGCCCGGCTTGCGTTGCGCCGATGAAGCGATCACGCCGCGCTTCTGCAGCACATATTTGCGCACCGCGAGGCCCGCGCCGGGCTGCTGCTCGTAGCGGATCAGCGGCAGATGCGCGTCGAACAGATCGTGCGCGGCGTCGCGCTTGCCGGCCTTCGACAGCTTTACGACGTCGATCAGCAGTTCCGGGAAGGCATAGCCGGTCATGGCGCCGTCGGCGCCGCGCTCCATCTCGAAATCGAGGAACAACCCGCCATTGCCGACCAGGATCGACAGCGGCCGCAGCGAACCGTCCTTCTGGAATGCGCGTAGCGCCGAAATCTTCTCCAGTCCCGGCCAGTCCTCATGCTTGAGCATCACGCAGGACGGTGAGTCCATCACGATCTTGCGGATCACCGCGGGCGTGAACACCACCGTCAGGGTCAGCGGATAATCCTGCAGCACCCAGGGAATGTCCTCGCCGATCGCTTCCTGGGCCTGCTTGAAATAACCCGTGATCTGATCGTCGGTGCGCAGATGCGGCGGCGGCGCGATCATGACGCCGGCGGCGCCGGCATCCATCGATTTTTGCGCCAGCGAACGCATGGTGGCAAAGCCCGGCGCGGAAACGCCGACGATGATCTGCATGTTTTTCGCGCGTTTGACAAAACGGACTGCGACCTGCTCGGCCTCGGCGGCATCGAGCTTCGGCGCCTCGCCCAGAATGCCCAGCACCGTGACGCCGTCGCAGCCGACCTCGGCGTAGAAGTCGGTCAGCCGGTCGATCGATTTCTCGTCAATGCGGCCGTCATCGTGGAACGGCGTCGGCGCAATCGCGAAGGTGCCGGCGGCCTTGTGGGTGAGTTTTGTCATGTGTTGCCTCTGTTCCTGTCGTCATTCCGGGATGGTCCGAAGGACCAGACCCCAGGTGCGCAATTGCGCACCGGGGAATCTCGAGTTTCCGGGTTCGATGCTGCGCATCGCCCCGGAATGACGGCGACTCTCAAAACCGCCGCGCGCCCATCTTGATCTCTTCTTCGGTGAAGAAGATGTCCTTGGCATGCTCGGCGATATCCTGCGCCTTCCATCCCTCGTGCGGCGGCTTCCAGCCTTCCTTTTCCATCATCCGCATTTCCCGCACCCCGCGCGGGCCGGAGACGCCGAGCGTCTTGCCGGTCTGGTCGCCCGAGAGTTCGCTGACCATGTATAGCACGGCCGGGGCGATCCCATCAGGCCCAAGAGCGGCCTTGGGGTTCTCGATATAGCGCGGCAAGTCGGCGGTCATGCGGGTCAGCGCGCCCGGCGCCAGGGTCCAGATCCGGATGTTGTATTTGCGGCCCTCGATCGCCAGCACGTTGGACAGGCCCCAGATGCCGCCCTTGGCGGCGCCGTAATTGCTCTGGCCGAAATTGCCGATCAGACCCGAGGTCGAGGAAGTATTGACGATGACGCCGCCGCCGTTTTCCCGCATCCAGCGGAACACCGGCTGGGTGACGCAAAAAGTTCCCTTCAGATGTACCTTCAGAACCTTGTCCCAACCGGCCTCGGTCGCCTTGGCAAACGTCTGGTCGAGCAGGATGCCGGCGTTGTTGACGAGGATATCGGCGCGGCCGAAATTCTTGATGGCGTCGTCGAATACCGACTGGCCGCCGGCCATGGTCGAGATATCGGCGCCGTTGGCGACCGCGCGGCCGCCCTCGGCCTTGATGGCATTGACCACCTTCTGCGCCATCGAGAGGTCGGCGCCGCTGCCGTCGCGGGGGCCACCGAGGTCGTTGACCACGACGGCCGCGCCCTCGCGTGCGAACAGCTTTGCATAGGCCTCACCGAGCCCGCCACCCGCGCCGGTGATCAGCGCAACCTTGCCGTCGAGCAATCCCATGATGTTTTCCCCCTGCTAGTTGTGATCATTCCGGGGCGCGCGCGAGCGCGAACCCGGAATCTCGATATTGCCCGGTGCGCAATTGCGCACCTGTGATCTGGTCCTTCGGACCATCCCGGAATGACGGGCGAATTATCCCAGCACCGTCCTGCCGCTTTTGATCACCGTAACGTTGCGCGACTTCACCTTGGCTTCGAACGAAATCACGTTGCCGTCCTTCCACATTTCCATGGTCACGGTCTCGCCGGGATACACCGGCGAGGAGAACCGCACCGCGTGCTGCTTGAAGGCGCTGGCGTCGTAGTCGGCATAGGTCTGCAGCACACCGCGGCAGGTGATGCCATAGGTGCACATGCCGTGCAGGATCGGCGCCGGGAAGCCCGCGCGTTTTGCGAATTCAGGATCCGAGTGCAGCGGATTGCGGTCGCCGCAAAGACGATACACGAGCGCCTGGTCCGGACGCGTCGTGATATCAACGATCTTGTCCGGGGCACGGGTCGGCACCTTGTGCGGTTCGGGCTGGCCTTCGGAAGGCCCGCCGAAGCCACCGTCGCCGCGCGCGAAGCGCGATGCCACCAGCGTCGCCAGCGGCTCGCCCTTGTCGTCGCGCAGCACGGTCTTGTGGCGGATCACCGCGCCCTTGTCCTTGCCCTTGTCGAACACGTCGAGCACCGTGGAATCGGCGGTGATGTGCGCCGCCGTAGCCAATGGCTTGTGAAAGGTGATGTCGCGCTCGCCGTCGACGACCATGACGCGGTTGAGATTCATCTCGCCGGGCCCGGCGCCCCAGGCCGCGACCGACGCAAAGGTCGGCACGACTTTCAGGGCGCGCGGCGTGGCTGTGGCCTCGTTGACGAAGGCGAGTTCCTTCTCGTCCATGGGATCGGCGCCCATCCCGATGCCATAGGCGTACAGCATCACCTCGCGATCGGTGTAGGCGTATTTCTGGCCGAGGTTTTTCAGCGCCATCAGCTCGTCGTACTTGATCGGCATTTTTTTGCGTGCTCCCCGAATTTCTTTTCTTTTAACCGATGCCAGTCGCATCGCCCTCTCCCCTTGTGGGAGAGGGCATCTCCGCCATCGGCAACAAACTCAGTAGGGTGAGGGGTTGGCTCAGCGGGTAGATCTTCGCCCGCGGATAGCGACCCCTCATCCGGCAGCCTGCGGCTGCCACCTTCTCCCGCAAGGGGAGAAGGGAAGAACTACACCGGCGTAAAGAACGGCAGCGGCGCGCCGTCGGTCGGCTTGAACACCACTTTTACCTTTTGCCCGATCTTCAGCTTCTCCAGCTCGCAGTCGACGAAATTGGTCTGCACCGACGGGCCTTCCTTCAGCGTGACGTAGCCGATCGCATAGGGCCCGGTCGGGGATTTGCGCATCAGGCTGAAGGTGTAGATCTCGCCCTCGCCCGAGCTTTCCTCCCACACCGTCTGGTCGGAAAAACAGAACGGGCAGATCGCGCGTGGAAAGTAATGCGGCTCGCCGCAGGCGGTACAGCGCTTGATCAGGAACTTGCCCTGCTTGGCCGCTTCCCAGAACGGCGCGGTTTCGGGATTGCCCTGCGGCGCCGGATATTTCTTTGCTTCAGCCATTACGCACGCTCCAGAATGCAGGTTGAGGCGGCGTGACGCACGCCGAGCAGGCCGCCGGTGCCGTGGGCGATGGCGAGATCGCAGTTCGGCACCTGTACCTTCGGATGCGCTTCGCCGCGCAGCTGCCGCACCGCTTCGATGATCTTTGTCATGCCGCCGCGGTTGACGGGATGATTGCTGCAGAGACCGCCGCCGTCGGTGTTGAACGGCAGCTTGCCGACGCCGGAAATCAGGTTGCCGTCGGAAACGAACTTGCCGCCCTCGCCCTTCTTGCAGAAGCCGAGGTCCTCCAGCTGCATCAGCACCGTGATGGTGAAGCTGTCGTAGATCGAGGCGTATTTGATATCCTTCGGCGTGACGCCGGCCTCTTCGAAGGCGCGCGGGCCGGACCAGACGCCGGCGGAGTAGGTCAGATCGAGATCCTTGCCGCCGCGCGGGCCCTTCATCGCCTCGCCGTGGCCGATCAGGCGCACCAGCGGCTTCTTCAGGCTCCTGGCGATTTCAGGGGTGGTGACGATCAGCGCGCCGCCGCCGTCGGAGACGACGCAGCAGTCGAGCCGGTGCAACGGATCGGAGATCATCGGCGAATTCAGCACGTCCTCGACGGTGACGACGTCGCGGAGCATCGCATGGGGATTGTACTGGGCGTGATGGGACGCGGCCACCTTGATCCAGGCCAGTTGCTCGCTGGTGGTGCCGTAGTCGTGCATGTGGCGCATGGCACACATGCCGTAAGCGTTATGCGTGGTCGCCCCGTAGGCCGTCTCGAAATCGGCCTCGGCGCCCTGCGCGCGCGGCGGCATCGCCCCGGTGCGCGGTTTGCCGGCCAGCGTGATCAGCGCGATCGAGCATTTGCCGGCGGCGATGGCTTCGGCGGCGTGGCCGAGATGGATCAAATAGGAACAGCCACCGGTCTCGGTGGAATCCATGTGGCGAACCCTGAGACCGAGGTAATCGACCATCGGCCAGAGCCCGCCGGGGGCGTCGCCGGCGCAGAAATAGCCGTCGATATCGGCCTTGGTCAGCCCGGCGTCTTCAATGGCGCCCTTGGCGACTTCGGCATGCAACTGTGCGGTGGATTTATCGGGTGCGTGCCGGGTCGGATGCTCGTAGATCCCGGCAATGTAGGCCTTGCCCTTGATGGTCAATAAAACTCTCCGCTGGTGTTTCTTCCCAGCGAATGTCTTCGCGCGTCAGGCCCGGATTGGCAAGCGCCCCAAATCGCAAAGCCCTATTCCGCCGCGATCTGTCGGGGCGCCGGCGGCGGGCTGACGAGGTCTCCGGCTAATTCCGCATAGCGGATTTTCGCAGCCTGCACCGCCTTCTCCTTCACCGGCCCGTAGCCGCGGATGCGGTCGGGCAGCGCGAGGATTTCGATCGCGGTATCGAGCGTGACCGGCGACAGCAGGCCGAGCACGGTGGCGACGTCCTTCTCGTAAGCTGCGATGAGTTCACGTTCCATCCTGCGGTCGGCGCTGTAGCCGAAGATATCGAACGCCGTGCCGCGCAGGCCGCGCAGCTTCGCCAGGCCCCGGAACACCCGTAACATCCAGGCGCCGAACGCGCGCTTCTTCGGCCGGCCCAGCGCGTCGACACCTCCGCCGAGCAATGGCGGCGCCAGATTGAAACTGAATTTGAAATCGCCGTCGAACTGGTCGCGCAGCTGCTTTTCAAAGCGCCCGTCGGTAAAGAGCCGCGCCACCTCGTACTCGTCCTTGTAGGCGAGCAGTTTGGCGTAGTTGATCGCGACGGCGCGCGGCAGGGCTTCACCGAAGCCGCCATCGAGCGCGGCGTTGCGCACCCTCGCCACCAGCGCGCGATAGCGGTCGGCGAGCTTGCCGTCCTGGTAGTCGGTCAGCAGCGCGCTGCGATGGCCGATGATCTCGTCGAGCGACATCGCCTCCAGCGTCTTCGGCGCCACCGTGTCATCCTGGCCCTTCATCATCGCCACCAGCCGCGCCGGATCGGCGGCGGCCAGACGCCCGAGCTGAAACGCCTGGGTGTTCATCCTGATCGCGACGCCGTTGACCTCGATCGCCTGCTCGATCGACCTGGCCGACAGCGGCAGCAGTCCCTTCTGGTAGGCATACCCCATCATCATCATGTTGGTGGCGATGGAATCGCCGAGCAGCACCTCGGCGGGCTTGGTGAAATCGAAGAACGAGGAGTCCTTGCGCAGCGCGGTCTCCAGCACGTGGTTGACCTTGCGGCTCTGGAAATTGAAATCGCGGTTCAGGATGAAATCCGCGATCGGAATCAAATGCGTGTTGATGACGCCGTAGGTGCGGCTGGATTCGCACAGCGTCATGGTTTCCCTGGCGGCGGCCACGACCTCGTCGGCGGCCAGCACCAGATCGGCGGTGCCGGTGACGATGCGCGAACAGGTGACGTCGGCGGTATGCTCGGACAGCCGGACATGGCTGAGCACCGCGCCGCCCTTTTGCGCGAGGCCGGACATGTCGAGGATCATGCTGGCCTTGCCCTCGATATGGGCGGCCATGCCGAGCAGCGCGCCGATGGTCAAGACGCCGGTGCCGCCGACGCCGCCGACCGCGACGTTGTAGGGACGGTCCAGCGTCGGCCTCGAAGCCGGTTCCGGCAGTTCGCCGATATCGCCGAGGCCGGCCGGCGCGCGCTTGCGCAGCTTGCCGCCATCGACCGTGACGAACGACGGACAAAATCCCTTCACGCAGGAATAATCCTTGTTGCAGGTCGACTGGTTGATGGCGCGCTTGCGACCCATCTCGGTCTCCAGCGGCTCCACCGAGATGCAGTTCGACTGCACCGAGCAATCGCCGCAGCCTTCGCAGACCGCGGGATTGATCATGACGCGGCGCGCCGGATCCTCCAGCGTGCCGCGCTTGCGGCGGCGGCGCTTTTCGGCGGCACAGGTCTGCACGAACACGAGGGCCGACGCGCCCTTGACCTGGCGCAGCGTCTTCTGGACGGCGTCGAGTTCGTCGCGGTGCGCGGTCCTGGTGCCCGGCGCGATGTCGGAAGCCGGGTACGCATCGGGATTTTCCGACACCAGGTAGATGTCGCGGATGCCTTCGGAGTGCAGCTGGAAGGTGATCTGCTGCGGCGACAGATCGCCATCGACATGCTGGCCGCCGGTCATCGCGGTCGCGTCGTTGTAGAGAATCTTGTAGGTGATGTTGGCGCCGGAGGCGACCGCCTGACGGATCGCCAGACTGCCGGAATGGAAATAGGTGCCGTCGCCTATATTGGCGAACACGTGCTGTTCGTCGGTAAAGGGGGCGACGCCGACCCACGGCACGCCCTCGCCGCCCATATGGGTGAAGGTCTCGGTGTTGCGGTCCATCCACAGCGCCATGAAGTGACAGCCGATGCCGGCAAAGGCGCGGCTGCCCTCCGGCACCTTGGTGGAGGTGTTGTGCGGACAGCCCGAGCAGAAATACGGCGTGCGGGTGATCGGCGATGCCGGCTGCATCTGGCTCGCGAGGCGGCCGTTGAACCAGTCGGCCTTGGCGCGCAGCATCGCCGCGATTTCGGGATTGAGATTGAGCCGCAGCAGCCGCTCGGTGAGCGAGCTTGCCAACGAGGCGACGCTCAACTCTTCGGCGAAGGGAAGGAAGCGCTTGTCGTGCTCATCCATCTTGCCGACGATGCGCGGGCGGACATCGTTGCGCCAGTTGAACAGCTCCTGCTTCACCTGATTTTCGACGATCTCGCGGCGCTCTTCGATGATGAAAATCTCTTCGAGACCGAGCGCGAATTCGCGCACGCCCTGCGGCTCCAGCGGCCACGGCATGCCGATCTTGTAGAGCCGCAGACCAATCCTGGCAGCCACTTCCGGGGTGATTCCGAGTTCGCGCAGCGCCTGCCTGATGTCCTCGTAGCTCTTGCCCGACGCCATGATGCCGAACCGCGCGTTCGGCGAATCCATGGTGATGCGGTTGACCTTGTTAGCGCGGGCAAACGCGACCGCGGCAAAGCCCTTGTAGTCCTGCAGGCGACGGTCCTGCTCGTAGCGGTCGTCGGGCCAGCGCAGGTTGAGCCCGCCCGGCGGCATCTCGAAGTCGGTCGGGATGATGAAGGGCTTTGTTTCGTCGGCGAGATCGATCTCCGCCGTGGTCTCCACGGTCTCGGTGATCACCTTCATGCCGACCCAGCAGCCCGAATAGCGCGACATCGCGATACCCAACAGGCCCATCTCGATCATTTCATGGATGCTGGAAGGATAAAGGTAGGGCATCAGCGCCGAGATGAAGGCGTGGTCGGACTGATGTGGCACGGTGGAGGATTTGGCGCCGTGATCGTCGCCGGCGAGGCACAGCACGCCGCCGGTCTTGGCGGAGCCCGCGGCATTGCCGTGACGGAACACGTCGCCGCAGCGGTCGACGCCGGGACCCTTGCCGTACCAGATGCCGACCACGCCGTCGTGGCGGGCGCCCTTCGACAAATTGAGCTGCTGCGAGCCCCAGATCGCGGTGGCCGCGAGGTCTTCGTTCACGCCGGGCTGGAATTTGACGTTGTACTGGTCGAGGTGTTTTCGCGCGGCGAACAGCTGCTGGTCGTAGCCCCCGAGCGGCGAGCCGCGGTATCCCGTCACAAAACCGGCGGTGTTGAGCCCGGCGGCGCGGTCGCGGCGGATCTGCGCCATCGGCAGGCGGACCAACGCCTGAATTCCCGTCATGAAGACGTGGCCCGACCCCTGGGTGTACTTCTGGTCGAGACTGATCGGACCTTGATTGATTCCCATTCCACCCTCTTCGAGCCGCCGCGCCGGGGCTTTTAGCTAGTCATTGTCTTGGCTTAGAAAGTCTTGGCTTGGAACCAGTCTATGTCGCTTTCCGCCGATCGCGCATCACAAATCTCGGCATTGGAGCCCCGCGTCGAAAGATCGCAATTTCGTGCCGATGCACTGGCCCTGCGTTTTCGGGTTGTGTCGTCGGAAGGCTCTCGCGCGAAACGACGTGATGCGATCGATCCTGCCGTCAGGTTTTGTGCACCGCATCAGACGTCGGCCAGGCCGAGACCGCCGCGCTACCGGCGATTCTCGTCAAAGACGAATTTCGGCATTTCCCATTGGTAGCGAATCGCCAGCAGACGAAACGACAGGCCGAGCACGAAGGTCAGGGCCGTCCACACCTCGGCATTGAGCTTCAGTCCGCCTCCCGTTGCGTAGAAGAGCCCGGTGACGATAGAGACGCTGGCGTAAAGTTCGGCGCGAAACAACAGCGGGACGTCGTTGCAGAGAATGTCGCGCAGCACGCCGCCGGCGCAGCCGGTGATCATCCCCGCCACCACCACGATCAGCAGCGGCAATGAAGGATCGATCTGCCGCGCGACGTCGCAACCGGTCATGGTGAAGACCACCAGACCGATCGCGTCGAGCACCAGAAACGCCGTGTTCAGCCGATGCACCGCGCGCGCAACCAGGATGGTGGCGAGCGCGGCAGCCACGGTCAGCAGCAGATAGGACGGGTGCTGCACCCAGACCAGCGGATAGTGCCCGAGCAAAACATCGCGGATCGTGCCGCCGCCAAGCGCGGTGATGCAGCCGAGCATGCATACGCCGGCCCAGTCCATGCTGCGCTTTCCCGCCGCAAGCGCCGCCGTCATCGCCTGTGCGGTGAGCGCCAGCAGCGACAGCGCGTACAGGACGATATCGCTCGAAGGCAGTCCCCACATCGCAACCTCATGGAACAGGACTCCGGGAACTTACGTGGCGGGTTCCATTCTGAACAGGTTGAAGTTGGCTGGACGACCTGGCGCATCTCAGAAATGGGCGCATCTCAGAAAAGAGCGAGCGGTTCCGGAACCCCTGTTGCTTCCAACGGTTGTTAGCGGACAACGGAGGAACCCATCCATGGCCATCAATCCGGACGATCCCTATCGCTCCAATCTCACCGACAGCGACATTCGCCGTCAAGCCCGTCTCGACAATGAGCTGCAGGCCGATCCCCAACTCGCCGAAGGCCCTGCCAACGGGGCCAAGGTTGCGATGTTCGCCCTCGCCATCGCGGTGGTGCTGGGCGCTGTCTTCTATGGACTGAACAATTCGACCGTCAATCAGGCCGGCACGTCTCCGACCACTTCGACGGCGCAGAACACCCAGCAGACATCGCCTCCCACGGCCCCAGCCGGCATGCGTGACGTGACACCGCGTGCCAATACGGAGCCGGGCACGACGACCGGCGCCGCCCCGACGCGTCCGCAGACCCCGCCGGCCCCGGCTCCCGCGGTCAATCCGCCGGCCAGCACCGCCCCCAGCAAGTAACGGCTGGCAGTAGCGATCTGAATCAATAGCGCGGCGGGCAAGCAATTGCCCGCCGCGTTCTTGGCTTGGCGTCAGCTGAACATCTTGTTCAATTCGCCACCGGGATAGCCATTACCGAGTTCGGTGAACGTCCCCTTCTCGGCCATCTCCTTGGCTGCCCGCATGAATCCGCCCCACGCCGCGCGCGCCAGCGAACCGCCGACGCTGATCCGGCGGATGCCGAGATCGGCGGCCTGCGCCAGGCTGAGGCCGGACGCGCCGATCAGAAGATTGACCGGCTTCGGATGCACAGCCTTCACGACCGCCGATATCTGCTCCCTGGTTTTGATTCCAGGCGCGTAAAGGCAGTCCGCGCCCGCTTCCGAATAGGCCTGCAGCCGGTCGATCACCATGGCGAGGTCGGTCTGCCCGACCAGAAAACCTTCGCAGCGGCCGGTCAGCAACACGCCGCTGTCGTCGGCATCGATGGCCGCCCGCGCCGCCTTGATGCGCTCGATCGCGAGCGCGCGATCGTACAGCGGTTTTGCGGCATCGCCGGTGGAGTCCTCGATCGACAGCCCGGCGACGCCGGTCTTCACCCCGCGCGCGACATTGGCGCCGACCTTGGCCGGCTCGTGCGCAAAGCCACCCTCGAAATCGGCGTTGACGGGCAGATCGACGGCTGCGCACAACGCGGCGAGATGGGTGCAGACCTCATCCAGCGTGACGCGGTTGTCGGCCTTGCCGATCGTCCAGGCAAAACCCGCGCTGGTGGAAGCCAGCGCCTTGAAGCCGAGATGCTGCAGCGCCTTGGCGCTGCCGGCGTCGTGGGGGTTGGGAATGATGAAGCAACCGGACTCGTGCATTTTCCGGAATGTGGCGCGCTTGTCTGCTGTCGATACCGGCATGGTCTCTCCCTTCGATTGATTGCTTGGGCTGCGAGAATATCGGCGCGACAAGGTCGGGGGCTAGTTCGCTTCGTGAACCGCCCGGCTGTCCTCTGGTGCCTGGGCCCGATCCGTCATGCCGTAGTCGCGGATCACCCCGGCGATGCGCAGCCGGTAGTTCTCGAAAATCGCCGCACGGCCCTTGCTCTGGGTTTCGCGGTGACCCGGCACATTGCGCCACGCGGCGACGGCTTCCTCATCGCGCCAGAACGACAGCGAGAGGATCTTGCCCTTCTCGGTCAGGCTTTCGAACCGCTCGACCGAGATGAAGCCGTCGATGGTTTGCAGGATCGGCTTCAGGTCGGCCGCGAGGTCGAAATATTCCTGCCTGTGCTCCGGCTTCGGCCAGACTTCAAAGATCACCGCTATCATGTTGCACCTCCGTTGCGCATTTGGGATGACCTACAATTCCATCTTCCGCAAGAAGGTCCGTTCCTCGGCCAGAATAAATTCGGATGAAAACGGTGATGGCCAAGAGAACCTCCGGCGATTCGACGGTGCGCAAAGCCATCATTGCGAGCGCAAGCGAAGCAATCCAGCTTTAGCCTCTTGACGACGTCGATGCTTCGTCTAGGATCGAACTATGAAAGCAGGCCCCGACATCGCCATGATCGCCGCCCTGGTCGGCGATCCCGCGCGCGCCAACATGCTGACGGCGCTGATGACCGGCCGCGCGCTGACCGCCAGCGAGCTGGCGCACCAGGCCGGCATCACGCCACAGACCGCGAGTTCGCACCTGTCGAAGCTCGAGGCCGGCGGCCTGATCGAGCAGGAGAAGCAGGGCCGTCACCGCTATTTTCGCCTGGCCGACCCCGACGTCGCCGGCGTGCTCGAGGGCCTCGCCGGCCGTGCCGCGCGCGCCGGCCACATGCGCGTGCGCACCGGGCCGAAGGATCCGGCGCTGCGCCGCGCGCGGATCTGCTACGACCATCTGGCCGGCGATCTCGGCGTGCAGATGCTGGACAGCCTGCGCAAGCAGCGCCTGCTGCGCCAGAGCAAGCAGGCGCTCGAACTCACCGCCGAGGGCGAGCGTTTCATGGCGACGGCGCTGCAGATCGATGCGGGCGCGCTGGCGCATCCGCGCCGGCCGCTGTGCAAGGCCTGCCTCGACTGGAGCGAGCGCCGCCATCACCTCGCGGGAACGCTGGGTGCGGCGATCATGACGCGGTTCGCCGAATTGAATTGGGCGGCCCGCGACACCGCCCCCGGCAGCCGGGTCGTCAATTTCACCCGCAGCGGCGAGAAGCGTTTTGCGGCCCTGTTCGGGACGCCCAAGGATTGATCGCCTCGCGCTGACGCCGGACATCTCGGGATCGCCGACATTCATTCCGCGTTCAGTTCGCCTCATTAAGGTCGCAGAAATGTTTCGACGTGCTGAACTGATTCAGCACGTCGAATCGAACGGACCGGATGCGGTCCGGCGCCGCACGGTGCGGCTCGAAATGAGGGAGAGAACATGAAGTATCTGATCGCAGCAGCCCTGCTTGCAACTACGGTTGCGGGCTTTGCCGCCACCGCCGATGCCGCGCAGGGATGCGGTCGCGGCTTCCACCGCGGCCCCTATGGCGGATGCCAGCCCAATGCCGGGGTGGTCGTGGTGCGGCGGCCGCCGGTCGTGGTTTACCGGGCGGCTCCCGTCGTGGTGGTGCCTCGCGCCCGCGTCTGTCCCCGTGGCATGGTCTGGGCCGCTGGTCGCTGCCGTTATTGAGCCGACCTCACGCACCACGGAAAAGCCCCGCTCGCGCGGGGTTTTTTGTTTGAGAGGCTGCCCGCAACGGCGGCCTGTCATCGACGTGAAGACGGGAGGACGGGAGAACAGGGTCCCGCCCTCCCCGAACCGGATCGATCGCGCCTCACCAGTAACGGCGGCGCCAGTAGCGGCGGCGGCGACGCCAGCGGCGGCGATGCCAGCCCCAATGACGCCGGCGCCAACCCCAGCGCCGCCCGCGCCATCCCCCGTGTCGACCGCGGCCGCGACCCCAGCGCACCTCTTCTGGCGAAAGACGGTCAACCTCGTCGGCGGTCGCGACCGCCGGCCGCACATCGCCGTTTCCAGGCGGCAGCCGTCCGTCTTCGGGGAGTGGTTGCGGCGCGAGCGGTGCTGCCTGTGCGCCCGCGGCCAGCGCCACCGCGCCGGTGGCTAATCCAAAGGCGAGTTTCAGAAAGTGGCGGCGTTCCATGACATCTCCCTTGTCGCGGCACTGTTGAGTGATGCGAAGGGAGTTTGATCGCGGCGAGATGAATGCTCGCTGAACCGCGCGATTATCATCACACGCGAGGTCGTCCCTGCGCACGCAGGGACGACGATAGTTGGGAAGGCGGCTGTCGACCGCGACGGCGACACGCTGACGGCACTCGATGTGCTGGCGCAACAGGTCGGCGTGCGCAGCATGTTTTCGGACTGGCCGGCGACCACGACGTTCTATGCCAGTTGCATGGGGTTGAAGTAGAGGGGCGTTAGAGCCGTAGGGTGGGCAAAGCGAAGCGTGTCCACCCTTCAGCGCATCACGGTCGATGGTGGGCACGGCGCAATTGCGCCTTTGCCCACCCTACGCGCATTCTAACGGCGTTTGATCACTCGGGCTTGATGCCGGCCTTCTGTACCACATCGGCCCAGCGGGCGATTTCCGAGTGGACGAACTTTCCGAACTCCGGGCCCGTCAGCGTCGGCGTGACCGAGCCGTTCTTGGCCCAGATGTCTTTCAGGGCGTCAGAGTCCATTGCCTTGCGCACCTCGGCCGTCATCTTCGCGATGATCTCCGGCGGCGTGCCCTTCGGCGCGAACAGCGCGTACCAGGTCGACACCTCATAACCCTTGAGCCCCGCTTCGGCGGCGGTCGGCACATCGGGGATCGCGGGCGAGCGCTGGGGCGACGCGACCGCCAGGGCGCGCAGCTTGCCGCCCTGGATCTGGCTGGCCGAGGAGCCGAGCCCGTCGAACATGACATGGACATGCCCGGAGACCAGATCCTGCATCGCCGGACCCGCGCCACGATACGGCACATGATTCATCTTGGTGCCGGCCAGGATGTTGAACAATTCCCCCGCGAGCTGATGCGTGGTGCCGCGACCGGCGGAGGCAAAATCCATCTTGCCCGGATTGGCCTTCAAATAGGCAATCATCTCGGCCAGCGTCTTGGCCTCGACCTTGTCCGGATTGACGACGATCACCTGCGGCGGAGTCGCGAGCAGCGCGACCGGGATGAAATCCTTCTCGAGATCGTAATCGAGCTTGAGAAAGATCGACGGCGCAATGGCGTGATGGGCGGCGCCGACGAAGAAGTTGTAGCCGTTGGCCTCGGCCTTGGCCGCCGCGGAAGCACCGATGGTGCCGCCGGCGCCGCCGCGGTTGTCGATCAGAAAGCGGACACCGAGCTGCTTGTCGAGCTGCGCCGCCAGCGGCCGCGCGAACGCATCGGTGCCGCCGCCGGCCGGAAATGGCACGATGAAGGTCACCGGCCGTTCCGGCCAATTCTGCGCTGAGGCCGATCCGCAGCCGATCGCGAAGGCCGCAGCCACCGCCAAAGCCAGCGTGAGGTGAAGGCCGGCCGCGCCAGCGCGCCACGATTGAAAGCCCATGATGCGTTTCCCCTGTCGACGGTGTTTTTGCTGATCTTGACGCCAATTAGGCCATTACGCCGCAGCCTTGGCAAGCCGGTTCGCGCGGCTTCAGGTACGACATGCGACTGGCCCGGCAGAGGCGGAATTTCCCACGATCGCGCTGCTTGGCGATGAAGTGAGGCAAGAGAAAGGCTGCTTCCGTGCAGCGTCGGCGCAGAAACCTCTACGCCGCAAACTCCTCCGCCAGCACCAGCACCTCGCGCGTGCGGGTGACACCCGGCCAGCAGCGGTCGAATTCGGCGACCAGCGGCTTCAGCGCATCGCCGCCGGTGCCGCGCTCAAGCGCCGCCAGGTCGGGAAATTCATACGTCGCCATATGCAGCGACGGATCGCTGGCGCTCCAGAACCTCCGCGCCTTCCTGACGCCGAACGCCTTGGTCGCGTCGGGCAGATGTTCTTTTTGATACCACTCATCGAACGCCTTGCGTTTGGCGGGATCGGCGACGGTGGCGCGGACGACGAAATAGGCTAAGGGCATGGGCGGGCTCCGAATGATGGGTTAGGCTCTCAGAGCGAAGACGGAAGCCGTAACCCACCGCAAAGTATCCACGAAGAGAAGCCATAACAATGGCGGATTATGCTCGCCAATCCGAGCTGCATGCTTCGGAGCCGCCCGCGGAAGATGATTTCCAAAGCATCCTTGGCGCCCGTCACCGCGATTTGCACGGCTAACGGTCACTTAACTTCCGCTTTTTGCGATCTCATGACCAGCGATTGCAGAATGTCTGGCACGAAACGCTCGGAGAAGCCCGCGATGAATGCCCAGATCAGCGCTTTGCCATAATCATTGGCGCCGGTGGGTCCGTAGTCGTTGAGAACCTCGACCAGGTCGGTGCAGGTCTTGCCCGCGTCCTTGCAGGACATCGCAGGGAATACGCCGCCGGAAACCAGCCCCGACACAAAGCCGATATACAGCACCACAGAGGCAATCGCCCCGACCACAGGCGGAACGAATGAGTACATCAGCAGATGCCACCCGTTCAGCTTCGATACAGTTGGAGAGATCAGCGCCAGCGACAATTGATCGACGTTATAGAGGCGGGTCAGCGCGCTGAAGAATGCGCCCAGCATTCCCGACAGGGTGACCAGGACCAGAATCGGCGGCTCCCAGCGCGCAATGGCATAGGATCCGAGCAGGCCCACCGCCATCACGGCAACCAGCACCACCGTGCCGCTGAACTGGTAGGTCAGCATGCGCTTGTAGGCGCCCAGCAATTCCGGCTTCAGGCCCTCGGCGAGAGGGGCATCCGGCGGCCTCTGCGGTTTCTCCGCCGGTGTCTTGTCTGCCAACGCGTCCGCCATGCGCCCCACCGCCGCCAGCCTGCAACCATAAGTATAGCAGCCACTCTCCTGGTGGAAACAGCAAAATCGAAAGGATTCGCGGCCTTACAACGGCAGATTGTCGTGCTTCTTCATCGGAATCTCGACGTGCTTGTCCTTCAGCATCGCCAGCGCCCGCGCGATCCGCCGCCGCGTCGAATGCGGCATGATGACGTCGTCGATGTAGCCGCGCTCGGCGGCGATGAAGGGGGACAGGAAGCGGTCCTCGTATTCCCTGGTGCGTGCGGCGATCTTGTCGGTGTCGCCGATATCGCCGCGGAAAATGATTTCCACCGCGCCCTTGGCGCCCATCACGGCGATCTGCGCGGTCGGCCAGGCGTAGTTCATGTCGGCGCCGATTTCCTTCGACGCCATCACGTCGAACGCGCCGCCATAGGCTTT
>JAYSPJ010000185.1:0-9019 GCA_043722155.1 Bradyrhizobium sp. | reverse complement strand
CGCCGGCGCCGCTCTATCTGATGCTGGCGAAATCGGTCGGCGCCAACGCCACGCCGATCGCGTTCGCCGAAGTGTACCTCGCCCTGCAGCAGGGCACCGTGGACGGCCAGGAAAACCCGCTGCCGACCATCATGGCCAAGAAGTTCTATGAAGTGCAGAGCCACATCATGCTGACCGGTCACATCATCGAGTCGCTGCTCACCATCGCCGGCTCGCATGTCTGGTCGAAGATGTCGGATGCCGACAAGAAAGTGTTCGAGGAGGTGCTGGTGCAGGCTGCCGCCAAGTCTTCGGATCAGATTCGTGAGTCAGAGCAGAAGATCGCGGATGAGCTGCGCAAGCTCGGCAAGACCGTGGTCGAGGTCGATCGCGAAGCGTTCCGCAAGGCGGCGATCCCGCTGCACAACGACGCCTCGGCCGGCGCCGGCTGGAGCCAGGCGGAATACGACGCACTGCAGGCGCTGAAGTAGTACGGCCCATCAACGTCGTCCCCGCGCATGCGGGGACCCATACGCCGTGCCGTCTCGACCAGGGCAACATGGTGGACGTTCTCCGTCACCCTGGACGCCGGTGGTTATGGGTCCCCGCGCCTGGTGCGCAATTGCGCACCAGGCGGGGACGACACCGAGAAATGTGCGAGATTTTCCGCCATGAACACCAGTCCCAAATCCACCAACGCCGCACCGTCCGACGACGTTCACCTTATCGTCGTCGAGGACGAAGAGGTCGTGATCGAGCACCATCCGGAGGACTGGATCGCGTTCGTGCTGTTCTGGGCGCTCGCCTTCATCGTCTTCCTGCAGTTCTTCACCCGCTATATCCTGAACGACAGTCTGGCCTGGACCGAGGAGATTGCGCGCTACGGCCTGATGTCGCTGGCGTTCGTCGGCGGCGCGGTGGTGACGCGCAAGAAGTCGCACATCGCCGTCGAATTGGTGTCGAACCTGATGGGCCCCGGACCCGTTCGGTCTGCGCTGCTGGCGCTGGTCGATCTCATCACGCTCGGCTTCATGGGCCTGATGGCCTATTTCTCGGTGACGATCGTCGAGCGTATGCATTCTCAGCCGATGACCGTGTTCGACCTTCCGATGAGTCTTGTTTACGGCCTCGTCGGCCTCGGCTGCTTCATGATGCTGGCGCGCCAGATCCAGGTAGTCTGGCGCAATGCGCGCGACGGCTGGCGGCGGACACCCGACGTCAATGATCAAATTCACGCCGATTGAAAGCCGGGCTGACCGATGCCGATCCTGATTTTCGTTTTCTTTGCAACTTTGCTGGCCGGCATTCCGGTGTTCATCGCGCTGGCTTTCTCCTCGCTGCTCTACACCCACTTCATCGCCGGGATTCCCGATTTCGTGATCCTGCACCGCATGGCGGGCGGGCTCGACAGTTTCCCGCTGCTGGCGGTGCCGTTCTTCATTCTCGCCGGCAATTTGATGAATTCCGCCGGGATCACCAACCGCATCTATGATTTTGCAGTGGCGACCTGCGGTTGGATGAAGGGCGGTCTCGCCCACGTCAATATCTTCGGCTCGGTGATATTCGCCGGCATGTCCGGCACCGCGATTGCCGATGCCGCCGGCCTCGGCACCATCGAGATCAAGGCGATGAAGGACCACGGCTACAGCACCGAGTTTTCGGTGGGTGTCACCGCGGCCTCCGCCACGCTCGGTCCGATCATCCCGCCGTCGCTGCCGTTCGTGATCTATGGCATGATGGGCAACGTCTCGATCGGCGCGCTGTTTCTCGGCGGCTTCATCCCCGGCGCCGTCATGACCCTGTTCATGATGCTCTATGTGAGCTACTGCGCGCGGCGTTACGGCATGGGCCGGGATCAGGCGTTTCGCTGGGACGTTCTCTTCAAGACTTTCATTGCGGCCTTGCCGGCCTTGATGACGCCGATCATCATCGTCGGCGGCATGACCTTCGGCTGGTTCACGCCGACGGAAGCCGCGATCGCGGCCTGCACCTGGGCCCTGATGCTCGGTATCTTTCTGTACCGGTCGCTGTCGCTGAAGCAGTTCTACAAGGTCTCGATGGACACCATCGAGACCACGGCGGGCGTGCTGCTGATCGTCGCCGCGGCCTCCTTGTTCGGCTGGGTGCTGACGACGACGCGGCTGACGGAAGCCGGCGCCGAGGCGCTGCTGCAACTGACCGACAACAAGTACATCATCCTGCTGCTGATCAACGTATTGCTGCTGATCATCGGATGCTTCCTGGAGCCGATCGCCTCGATCAGCATTCTGGTGCCGGTGCTGATGCCGATCATCCTCAAGGTGGGCATCCACCCGGTTCATTTCGGCGTAGTGATGACGCTCAACCTGATGATCGGACTATTGCACCCGCCGCTCGGCATGGTGCTGTTTGTGCTGTCGAGAATTGCAAAGCTATCCATCGAACGCACCACCATGGCGATCCTGCCGTGGCTGATACCGCTGTTGATGTCGCTGATCGCGATCACGCTGATCCCCGAACTGACGCTGTGGCTGCCGCGCACCATGGGGATGTTGAAGTAGTTCAACGGGAGATGACGACCTCAACCTCCGCCGCCGTCGGCATCGAAGGCGCGGCACCCATCCGCTGCACGCAGATCGACGCCGCGGCGCTGGCGTAATCCAGCGCGTCGCCAATGGCGTTGCCGCCGGCGAGTTGCGCTGCGACCGCGCCGACGAAGCAGTCGCCGGCGCCGGTGGTGTCGACAGCCCTGACCTGCCGAGCCGGGATGGTGAGCGGCTGATCATCAATGAGCGCCAGCACGCCGCGCCTGCCCAGGGTCACGCAGATGATCCTGTCCTTGCCGATTGGCAGCGAACGCGCGGCGTCGAGAAAGCGCGCGGGATCGTCGGTGTCGCGAAGTTCGATCTTCGCCAGCAAGCCGAGTTCGGTCTCGTTGAGGATGAGAATATCGACGAGATCGAGCAGTTCAGCGCCGAATTCGATCGCGGGCGCCGGATTGAGGATGGTGGTCGCGCCGGCGGCACGGGCACCTCTGAAGAAGGCGCCGATGGTGGACAGCGGAATCTCGAACTGGCCGACGGCAATGTCGCCCCTGACCAGCACCGGCGCGGCGACATCGACAGCGCTTACCAGCGCATTGGCGCCGGGAATCACGACAATCGTGTTATCGGCCTGAGCGATCGTGATGATGGCTGTGCCGGTATGCGCCTCAGCCGATTCCCGAACAAAACTGAGGTCGATTCCCTGCGCGGCGAGGAACGCCTTCAACTCAATGCCGAACGCATCCTTGCCGAGCCGTCCGATCAACGTCGTCGGCGCGCCGAGCTTCGCCGCCGATACCGCCTGGTTGGCGCCCTTGCCGCCGGGAAAGTACAGCACCGCATGGCCGGCGACGGTCTCGCCGATGCGCGGATGCCGGCTGGCCGTCGCCACCACATCCATGTTGATGCTGCCGGCAACGAAGACGCGGCCCATGCTTTATTCCCAAGAGAACGGAAGAGAGATCTGACAAGAGGTGGTCAGGCCCGGACACCAAACTCCCGCCTGACGGCTTCGATGTCCGGCAGCGTCGGCAATCCGGCTTCGTTGCCGAGGCGCTGAATCTTGTAGGTCGATGCCGCGCGCGCGAAATCGAAATGGTCATGCCAGCTGTTGCCGGGATTGGAGAGGTAGGAATAGACATAGGCGCCGTGGAAAACGTCGCCGGCGCCGTTGGTATCGAGCACGCGTTCGCGCGGGATCGGCAGCGCCGGCAGCGTGTGAACGGCACCGGCCTCGTCATACCAGAGCAGGCCCTTTTCGCCCATGGTGACGCCCCCGACCCGACAGCCGCGGCTCTTGAGGTAATCCAGCATCTTCTCCGAGGTGAGATCCATCTGCTCGCACAGCCGCTCGGCGACGATGGCGACATCGATGAATTCCAGTAACTCGTCAGTGTTGGTGCGCAGACCGCCGCCATCGAGCGAGGTCAGAATGCCGGCCTCGCGGCACAGCTTGGCGTAGTGGATCGCGGCGTCCGGCTGGTGGCCGTCGACATGCAGCGCGCGGCAGCCGCCGAGGTTCAACAGCGGGAAGGGGTGGATATGCTCGTCGTCGCGGCAGCGCACGATCGCGCGCTTGCCGTCCTTCGGCATGATGAACGACAGCGATGAGGAATTGACCTTGCGTGGATGGATCGAGATTCCGTACTTCGCGCTCATGTCCTGGAACATCCGCCCCAGCCAGTCGTTGGCGACGGTAGCGATCAGGTCGGGCACGATGCCGAGCTTGGCGCAGCAGAACGCCGCGGTGACCGCGTTGCCGCCGAACGAGACCGCGTAAGCCGAAGCGACATGCTTCTCGTCGCCGGTCGGCATATGGTCGGTGATGAAGGTAACGTCGATATAGGTCTGTCCGATGAAGAGCGCCTGCATAAATCTGTCCGTCGTGGCTGAGGGGTGGTCCCGGCCGGCAGCGATACATTAGCACCGCTTATGGCGGATTATTCGCTGAAATTATTCGCAAGCCTGCCTCCTTAATCGCTTGAGATAACCATTTGGCCGGACTACGACCATCCTCAAGCGTCGCCAACGTGCAGCCGGGCTAACGGCCCGTGCCGGTTCGGGTTCCTGACATCAAGACCAAAGGGGAGGGAACGATGACCGTCTATGCCGGTCCTGTGTTCGAGATGGCGGTCAACCAGTTCGGAGTGATCGCCAATCATCTGTCGATCCCGATGGATGAGCGCGACCGCCTGTTGCTGCCGAAGCGGGCGGTCATCGTCTCCTGTCCGATCCATCGCGACGACGGATCGATCGTGGTGTTCGAAGGCTACCGGGTGCAGCATCACCTCACGCTCGGCCCGACCAAGGGCGGCACCCGGTTTGCGCCCAGCGTCGATATCGGCGAGGTGGCGGCGCTGGCGATCTGGATGAGCTGGAAGTGTGCTTTGGTGGGCCTACCCTATGGCGGCGCCAAGGGCGGTGTGCGGGTCGATCTCTCTACCATTTCGAAGCGCGAACTGGAATCGCTGTCGCGCCGCTACATGCAGGAGATGATCCCGTTCGTCGGGCCGCATACCGACGTGATGGCGCCGGACATGGGGACCAACGAGCAGGTGATGGCCTGGTTCATGGACACCTATTCGATGTATCAGGGCCGCACCGTGACCGAGATCGTCACCGGCAAGCCGGTGGCCACCGGCGGCACGCTGGGGCGGCGGGAAGCCACCGGGCGCGGCGTCGCGCATCTGGCCAAGCGGGTATTGAACGAATTGTCGATCAGCCTCGGCAACGCCACCGCTGTGATCCAGGGGTTCGGCAATGTCGGCTCCCATGCGGCGCTGGAGCTGCATCAATTCGGCCTCAAGGTGATCGCGGTCAGCGATCACACCGGTGCGCTGCATGATCCGACCGGGCTCGACATTCCGGCGCTGATGCGGCACGCCGGCGAGCACGGCAGCATCGCCGGTTTTTCCAGCCAGCTGCAATTCGATCCCGTGCAAATTCTGACTTTGCCCTGCGACGTGCTGGTGCCGGCGGCGATGGAACGCGTGATCGACGCGCAGGTCGCGGAGAATCTGAAATGCCGGGTGCTGGCGGAAGGCGCCAACGGGCCGACCACGCCGGACGCCGACCTGGTGCTGCAAAAACGTCAGGGTGAAATCTTCCTGATTCCCGACGTCCTCTGCAACGCCGGCGGCGTCGTGGTCAGCTACTTCGAATGGGTGCAGGACCTGCAGCAGCTGTTCTGGGAAGAAGAGGAAGTGATGCGGCGCGAATATCATATCCTCGACCGCGCCTTCGAGGCGATGGTGGCGCGCTCCAAGGCCGACAATATCCCGCACCGCACCGCCGCCATGGCGATCGGCGTGGAGAAGGTCCGCGCCGCCAAGAACACGCGGGGGCTTTTCCCGTGATCACAGGGCTCGACCACGTCGTTGTTCTGGTAAGCGACCTCACCGCCGCCGCGGCGGCCTACCAAACCCTGTTTGCGCGCACGCCGGCCTGGCGCAACAGCGGCGAGGGCGCCGACCGCGTGCTGTTCACGCTCGACAACATGACGCTGGAGTTGATGGCGCCCTCCGGCGAGGGCGCCGCCGCGGACCGGATCCGCAGCGTCATCGCGGAGCAGGGCGAGGGGCTGGCGAGCATTTGTTTTCGCACCGGCGACATTGAAAAAATGCATCGTCGGCTGGAGCGGCTGTCGCTCAAGCCCGAGCCGGTCGCCAGGGCCGAGAGCCAGGATGCCGAGACCGGCGCCAGCCTGTCGTGGCGGCGGACCCGCGCGGCGACCGATGCCACGCGCGGCGTCCGGCTGTTCTTCCTTGAACTCGCCAAGGAGCGCCCGCTGTCGGTGCGCACCGAAGCCGCCTCGATAACCGCAATGGACCATGTCGTGGTCGCGACCGGGGATCCCGAACGGGCGGCTGCGCTGTACGGCGCCCGGCTCGGGCTCGACATGCGGTTCGACCGTTCGCATCCGGACTGGGGCCGGCTGATGTTCTTCCGCTGCGGCGACCTGATCGTCGAGGTCGTGCACCGGCCCGGCAAGGACCTCGATGCCGCGCGCGACAGGCTGTGGGGCCTGAGCTGGCGCGTCGCCGATGCCGATGCGACGCGGGCCCGGCTCACCGCCGCGGGCGTCGAGGTGTCCGACGTGCGCACCGGCCGCAAGCCCGGGACGCGGGTGCTCACCGTGCGCACCGGCACCTGCGGCATCCCCACCCTGCTGGTGGAGCGGAGGGCTGGGAAGTGATTGTGCCTTGCCATCTTTGCGAGGAGCCGCAGGCGACGAAGCTACCCAGCTTTGCGTTGTGGCCCATGGAATCTTCGCGGAGCCTGTCATCGGGCGCGCGTTCGCGCGACCCGTTGGCTCGCAATGACGAATTCTGCACATCGCTTTCCAATGGACTCGGAATGAACGCAGCGACCAACCCCGCCGGCCCCAATCCATCAGCCTCGCATCTTCGCGTCGTGCCGGATCGCGCCTCGTCGGACAAGACTTTGGGTGGTACGTCGGGCATCACGCTTTCCGGTGTGTCGAAGACCTACCGGTCGCGCGACGGCGACGTGCCGTCGCTGCGCCCGCTGGACTTCCACATCCATGCCGGCGAGTTCTTCATCGTGGTCGGGCCTTCCGGATGCGGCAAATCCACCCTGCTGAAAATGATCTCGGGCCTGCTGGCGCCCTCGACCGGCGAAATAACGGTCGAAGGCGAGGCCGTGACAAAACCGCATGGCAATGTCGGGACCGTGTTCCAGAATTCGCTGCTGCTGCCATGGCGCAAGATCCTCGCCAACGTGATGCTGCCGATCGACATGAAGGGACTGCCGGGCAACGAATATTTACCGCGCGCCAAGGACCTGCTGAAGCTGGTCGGCCTCGAAGGCTTCGAGAAGAAGCTGCCCTGGCAATTGTCCGGCGGCATGCAGCAGCGGGCGTCGATCTGCCGGGCGCTGGTGCATGATCCCAAGATCATGCTGATGGACGAGCCGTTCGGCGCGCTCGACGCCATGACGCGCGAGCGCATGAATGTCGAGCTGATGCGGATCCAGCGCGAGACCGGCAAGAGCGTGCTGCTGATCACGCATTCGATTCCGGAAGCGGTGTTTCTCGCCAATCCCGTGTTCACCGATCTGGTGCAGCGCATCCGCAAGCATTTCTTCACCCAGAGCACGCTCGACTAGAGGCAGGGAAACGCCATGCCGCCACGTATCGCCGTGCGGGATATTTCATTCTTCGAGCGGCCGATCCCGTTTGCCAAGCCGTTCCGGTTCGGCAGCGTGGTCATCACCTCGTCCGTGCAGGTCTTCGTGCGTGCCGGGATCGAGATCGAAGGCAAGGGTAGTTCCATCGGCGCCAGCGCCGAGATGATGGCCTCGAAATGGTTCGACAAGCGCGCGCATCTTTCGCCGCAACAGACCGTCGAGGAATTGCGCCGGGCGCTTGCGATCGCGCGTGAGCTTTATCTGGTGCGATCCGGCTTCGACACCGCGTTCGGGCACCACGCCGCCGTGATCGCCGCCCAGGTCGAGGCCTGCGCGAAGGAGGACATCCCGCCGCTTGCCGCCGGCTTCGGGCCGGCCGAGATCGACAAGGCGATCCTGGATGCGCTGCTGCGCGGTACGGCTGGCAATTTTTTTGACGGCATGGCGCAAAACATCGCCGGGATCGATGCACGGTTGTCGCCCGACCTCGGGGATGACGACATCGCGCAATTCCTGGCAGGGCGCCGGCGGCTGGAGCGCGTCGCGATCCGGCATACCGTCGGCATGGACGATCAGATAGAAGGCGCGGGCGGTGTTGCCGATATCAGCGAAAACGCCGGCGCCCGTTACTTCAAGCTCAAGCTCAACGGCGATGCCGAAGCCGACGCGGCGCGGCTGATCCGTATCGGCGCCGAGCTGGCCACGCTGCCGCATGATTACAGCGTCACGCTCGACGCCAACGAGCAGTATGCCGATCTCGCCGCGCTTGATGCGCTGGTCAACCGTCTCGATCGCGACGCCGCGCTGAAATCGATCGCGGAAAGATTGCTGTATATCGAGCAGCCGATGCCGCGCGACATTTTTCGGCAGTCGCCGCTCGGTCAGCTTGCGCGGCGCGACATCATCATCGATGAAGCCGACGATAGCTACGACGCCTTCCCGGCCGCCCGTGCGCTCGGCTATCGCGGCATCTCCTCGAAGTCCTGCAAGGGCATCTACAAGTCGATCGTCAACGCGACCCGTGCCGCCAAATGGAGCGCGGAGGGCGAGCGGTTTTTTATCAGCGGCGAGGACCTGACCTGTCAGGCCGGGCTCGGTGTGCAGCAGGATCTGGCGCTCGGCGCGCTGATCGGCGTCACCCATGCCGAGCGCAACGGACACCATTATGTCGACGGTTTTGCCGATACCCCGGCGGCCGAGGCGCAGGCGTTCCTGTCGGCGCATCCCGATCTTTACATCGACGGCGGCAACAAAGTCCGGCTGTCGATCCATGAAGGCGATCTCCTGACGGGGTCGCTGACGACGCCGGGATTCGCCTCGAAAGTTCATCCGGAGTGGACGGCGCTGTCGCCGCTTCAACAACCAAAAGC
>JAYSPJ010000184.1:0-3774 GCA_043722155.1 Bradyrhizobium sp. | reverse complement strand
GCTCTCGATGACGATCCGGAGCTTTTCGTCGTCAGACCAGCGCCGCCGTCGACCCGTCTCAACCACCTCGAGCCGCTCAACCTGAGTACTGTACTTATGACTGTCCATAAGGACAGTTACGCATCACTCAGCCTATCCCAACAAGGCGGCCCTCACCGGAGGAAGACAGATGGCCGTCACAAAGGTCAAAAGAGAAGAAAAACGGAAGGCCAACAAGGCAGTCAGAAGCCCTTGAGAATGCGATCCAGGCGCTTGTGCACGATCTCAAATGGAGCGGTAAAGACGGGATCGCAACGTTGCATCGCCTGCTCGTTGCCTCCGGCCATTCCGATGTTCCGAGCCAAGATACAGTTGCGCGGCTGGTCGATCGGTTGCACCGCAAAACAGGCGATATGAAGCTTTTGCGCGTCGCCCGCGTACGCCAGAGGCAGACCCGGTTAACGTCCGCTTTGGAGTAAATAACGGACTCATAGCAGACGCCGCCCTATGTCCGGTTTGTGCCAGGAAGCGACATGGTCAGCGCCCACAGGCGCGGTGCTCTCGTGCGGGTGGAGGAGCCGTCCACAGCATCAATAGCGGACGCAAGGGCACCAGCATCAAACAGCGCGTTCAAGCCGGGCATCGATCTCATCCCTGAGCAGTGCGAAATCTATCGGCTTGGTCAACAAACCCTCAGCGCCACCTTCGATCGCCTTGCGTTTGGTGTCGGGGTCGCCGTACGCGGTAATCATGATAACCGGTACGTCAGGCCGTATTGCTTTAACCTTGGGCAGCATTTCCAGCCCCGTCATCCCCGGCATGTTGATGTCCGAAAGGATTAGTATCAACGATTGTTCCATTGTGCTTGCGATGCGCTCCAGCGCGCCCGTTGCCGAAGTTGCAAAGTCCATCACGAAACGTTGCGCGCGCAGGTCCCGCCGAAATTGCTGGCGGAACAGCTCCTCGACATCGGGCTCGTCGTCAACCACAAGAACCAAAACGCTCACGTCTGACCTCAAATCTTTTTGGAACGATTGCCCGCTCGCGGTAGGACGATTTTGAATTCAGTGAATTGTCCGGGCTCCGTTTCGACATCGATCCTGCCGCCGTGCTGTTTCACGATGATGTCGTGGCTCATCGAAAGGCCGAGCCCGGTGCCTTCGCCCGCGGGCTTGGTCGTAAAGAACGGGTTGAACATCTTTTCCTTCACTTCGGGCGGGATTCCGGTGCCGTTGTCACGAATACGTATTTCCACACTATCTCCGAGATCTTTCGTTGTCGCTTGCAGCATCGGCTCGAAATTTACGTCGTCATTTTCCGTTTTGCGCTTGGCCGCCGCATAAAATCCGTTCGAAATCAGATTGAGCAATGCGCGGGTCACTTCCTGTGGAAACAGCTCGATCGTACCAGCTCTTGAATCGAAGTCACGTTGCAGCGTGATATTGAACTCGGACTTTTTGGCCCGGGCGCCATGATAAGCGAGATTGAGGCTCTCATCCAGGAGCGCATTGATATCAGCCGGTCGCTGTTCTCCGGAGCCTTCGCGCGAGTGCAGCAGCATGTTCTTGACGATGGAGTCGGCGCGCTTGCCGTGCTGGACCACCTTTTCGAGGTTGGACTTCAACATCTGCGTGAGTTCGCCGACGTCGCCGCGAATCTTCTGATCAAGCGGGGCTGGCGCCAGCGTCTCGTCCAGTTCGTCGACCAGCTCGGCCGACAGTGCCGAGAAGTTATTGACGAAGTTGAGCGGATTCTTGATCTCGTGCGCGATACCGGCGGTGAGCTGGCCGAGCGAGGCGAGTTTTTCGGTCTGCACAAGGCGGTCTTGCGCGGTCCGCAGGTCGTCGAGCGAGACTGACAGCTCCCGTGTGCGCTCCTCTACCTGCTGGAACAGCCGAACGTTGGAAACCGCAATGACGGCCTGGTCCGCAAAGGTCTGGAGTAACTGGACGTGATGTTCGACGAACGGGCCGGGCTCAACTCGGGTCACGCCGATCAGGCCGATGGGCGTCCCGTCGCGCAGCAGAGGCACGAACAACATGCTGCGGAAACCACGAAGCCGCGCCAGGTCACGCAGACTATCGATTTCGTATTCGGTATCGAGCACACGGTAAATCTCCCCCCTGCTGACCGCTTCGCTCCAACTGAAGCCTGACAGCGGAGCGGGGAACATGGCCTTGAGGGCCGCATCGGCTTCCGGGTTGGTGGACGTGAACGCCCTCAAGTGCAACACGCCATCGTCAAGTCTGAACACCGTAGTCGAAAGGGCATCGACCAGCCGCTTCGACCGCTCGGCAATGGCGTCGAACACCGGCTGCACGTTCGTCGGTGAGTTGGCGATTACCTTCAGAATGTCGGCGGTTGCGGTCTGCCGCTCCAGCGCGTCCCTGGTCTCGTTGAGCAGGCGTACATTCTCGATAGCGATGACGGCCTGATCAGCAAAGGTCTGGACCAGATCAATCTGGCGCTCGGTAAACGGCCCCTCCACCAAACGTGTCATCCCCATGACGCCGATAGGCTCTCCCTCGCGCATAAGCGGCACGGAGAGCATTGCCCGATAACCTGCGCGAGTGCTTGACTCAAAAAACCGATAGTCTTCATCAACCTGGACATCTGGCACATGCACGATGGATTTCGTGAGAGCGACACGACCGGTGAAAGTATCTTTGCCGGGCTTAATCGGATGGGCTTGCATGAATGCGAGATATTCGGGCGGACAGTTGAACTCAGCTTCCGGATAGAACGCCCCATCTCGTCGCAGAAAAACCATACCTTGATCTGCTTCGCATAGCCGCGATGCTGAAGATATGAGGGTATCGAGCACGGTCTTGAGGTCGAACGCCGAACGGCTGATTATCTTTAGTACATCAGCGGTCGCGGTCTGCTGTGTTAGCGATTCCGTAAGATCGCGCGTCTTCGCCTGCACCTCGTTGAACAGCCTGGCGTTCTGGATCGCGATCACGGCCTGGTCGGCAAAGGCTTGGAGCAACCGGATGTCGTGGGCTGCGAACGAGCCGGGCTCCGCCCGCGTTACGCTGATGATGCCGATTGGCGAACCGTCGCTCATTAGTGGCGTGAACAACATGCTGCGATAGCCCCGCAACCGTGCCAGTTTGCGGGTTACGGGCGGCACATCTACCGCTTCGGTATCGGCGAATTGCACACTCGCGCCGTCCCGCGCCAGCACATACGGTGGAAAATCGTCCAGCGGACGGGGGAATGCCGCCTGCAAGGCTTCATCCGCCGCGACATTGGTCGGCGTGAATGCGGCAAGGTGAACCGTTTCGCTGGCTAAGCGCAGCACTGCAGTCGAGACGCCGCCGATCAGCTTATTGGCGCTCGTCGCGATGGCCTCGAACACCGGCTGCACGTCCGACGGCGAGTTAGCGATGATCTTGAGAATGTCGGCGGTGGCGCTCTCCCGATCCCCGGCGACGCGAAGAAGGTCTCTTAGACTCGCTGTCTCGGATTTGGGTTTGCCAGCCGCTCGCTTGCTCGACTTCGGGACAGCAGACTTGGGCAGAACGGACTTCGGCCCAGCAGATTTGGGCTTGCGAATTGGTCTGGCGCGCTTGGGCGCTGTCGTGGGTTTTCCTGCTTTTCGCCCGCGCGCGGCCATTTTTTTCATCCCCAACGAAACCTTAGCCAATCCGGACGCGGGCGTATAGCAGTCGTCTTTTCACCATAGAGCCGCCCGCCAACCCGTTTGGCCGTCGGCGGACCACTTCCGGTCTTCCCGCGGGAACGAACACAGTCAGTCCAACCCGGTTGGTCCGTTTGGTGCCAAATTCTGCA
>JAYSPJ010000183.1:0-2526 GCA_043722155.1 Bradyrhizobium sp. | reverse complement strand
CCGCGGCCGCGTCGAAGAGACGCCGGTCGCGATCTGCCGGCTGAAACGCGTCGCCGCCGATTTCAAGGACGACGTCAAACACCGCATGCCGCGGCCGTCCGCGAAAAACGGCAAGCGCATCGCAATCGTCGGCGGCGGCCCCGCCTCGCTCACGGTGGCCCGCGACCTCGCACCGCTCGGCTACCACTGCACCGTGTTCGATTCCGACCCCAAGGCCGGCGGCATGATGCGGACGCAGATTCCGAAATTCCGGCTGCCGGATTCGGTGATCGACGAGGAAACCGACTACATCCTCGACCTCGGCATCGAGTTTAAAGGCGGCCACCGCATCGACAGCCTGAAGAAGCTGCTCACCGAGAACTTCGACGCGGTGTTTGTCGGCTCCGGCGCGCCGCGCGGCCGCGAACTCGATATTCCCGGCCGCAAGGAAGCCGCCGGCAATATCCATATCGGCATCGAATGGCTCGCCTCGGTTTCGTTCGAGCATGTCAGCAAGATCGGCAAGCGCGTGATCGTGCTCGGCGGCGGCAACACCGCGATGGACTGCTGCCGCACCGCCCGCCGCCTCGGCGGCGAAGACGTCAAGGTAGTCGTGCGTTCCGGTTTCGAGGAGATGAAGGCCAGCCCCTGGGAAAAGGAAGACGCCCTGCACGAGGACATTCCGATCCTCAATTTCATGGTGCCGGTCGCCTTCACCCACGACAACGGCAAGCTCACCGGCGTCACCTTCCAGAAGGTGAAGGCCGAATACGACGCCAGCGGCCGGCGCAATCTGATGCCGTCGGGCGAACCGGACGAGACGATTTCCTGCGACGACGTATTGGTGGCGGTCGGCCAGGAGAATGCCTTTCCCTGGATCGAGCGCGACTGCGGCGTCGAGTTCGACAAGTGGAACATGCCCAAGGTCGACGCCAAGACCATGGCTTCGAGCAATCCGAGGGTGTTCTTCGGCGGCGACGCCGCTTTCGGCCCCAAGAACATCATCTGGGCGGTAGCGCACGGCCACGATGCCGCGCTCTCGATCCACAAGATGCTGTCCGGCGAGAATATTACCGAACGGCCGCTGCCCGAGGTGAATATTTCCTCGCAGAAGATGGGCATCCACGAGTGGAGCTACGACAACGACGTCTCCGCCGAGAAGCGCTTCAAGGTGCCACATCGTGACAAGGTGATCGCGCTGAAGGACATCCGCGCCGAAGTCGAACTCGGCTATGACGTCAAGCTCGCGCTCGGCGAGGCGCAACGCTGTCTGAACTGCGACATCCAGACCGTGTTCGCCGCACCATTGTGCATCGAATGCGACGCCTGCGTCGACATTTGCCCGATGGACTGCATTACCTTTACGGAGAACGGCGAGGAAGCCGATCTGCGGGCGCGGCTGAAGGCGCCCTCGCTGCATCCGGACCAGGACCTCTATGTCGCCGACGGCCTCAAGACCGGGCGCGTCATGGTGAAGGACGAAGACGTCTGTCTGCACTGCGGCCTGTGCGCCGAACGCTGTCCCACTGGCGCCTGGGACATGCAGAAATACCTCATCGATATGACTCACGCAGGAACATCATGTCCGTCCAAAGCCCGATCAGCAGCGTAAACGACTTCGTCGTCCGCTTCGCCAACGTCAACGGCTCGGGATCGGCGAGCGCCAACGAAATGTTCGCGCGCTCGATCCTGCGACACGGCGTGCCGGTGTCGCCGCGCAACGTGTTCCCGTCCAACATCCAGGGACTGCCGACCTGGTACGAGGTGCGGGTGACGGAGGACGGCCATCTCGGCGCCCGCGGCGGCGTCGACATGATGGTGGCGATGAACCCGCAGACCTGGGACAAGGACATCGCCTCGATCGAGCCCGGCGGCTATTTGTTCTACGACTCGACCAAGCCGATGCCGGCCTCGAAATTCCGCGCCGACATTACCGTGATCGGCGTGCCGCTGACCGCGATCACCAACTCGACCTATACCGATCCGCGCCAGCGTCAGCTGTTCAAGAACATCATCTATCTCGGCGCGATGTGCGCCCTGCTTGACATGGACCCGAAGATCGTCGAGCAGCTGATCGGCGAACAGTACAAGGGCAAGGAAAAGCTGCTGTCGTCGAACATCCACGCGCTGCATCTCGGCCGCGACTGGGCGCTGCAGAACCTGAAATGCCCGATCGGCCTGCGCGTCAAGAAGGCCGACAAGGTCGGCGACCGCATCTTCATCGAGGGCAACAGCGCCGCGGCTCTCGGCGCGGTATATGGCGGCGCCACCGTGTGCGCGTGGTATCCGATCACGCCATCGTCGTCGCTGGCCGACGCCTTCACCAGCCACTGCAAGAAGCTGCGGCACGATCCCGTCACTGGCAAGGCGAAATACGCCATCGTACAGGGCGAGGACGAACTGGCGTCGATCGGCATCGTGATCGGCGCGTCGTGGAACGGCGCACGCGCCTTCACCGCCACCTCCGGCCCGGGCATCTCCTTGATGACGGAATTCATCGGCCTGTCCTATTTCGCCGAAATTCCGGCCGTGATCATGAACGTGCAG
>JAYSPJ010000182.1:0-15181 GCA_043722155.1 Bradyrhizobium sp. | reverse complement strand
GTCCGGCGTCCGCTCGGAATGCGCGATGCCGCGGCCGGCCGTCATCAGGTTCATCGCGCCGGGCTGGATTTCCCGGATATTGCCCTCGCTGTCGCGGTGCATGATGCTGCCGTCGAACAGGTAGGTGACGGTGGCGAGCCCGATATGCGGATGCGGCCGCACGTCCATGCCCTTGCCGGACATGAACTGCACCGGCCCGAAATGGTCGAAGAAGATGAAGGGGCCGACCATCTGCCGCCTGCCATGCGGCAGCGCGCGACGCACCTCGAATCCGTCGCCGAGGTCGCGGGTACGTGGCACGATGACGAGCTCAAGCGCGTCGCAGGAGAGGGGATCGCCGAGAACGGGATCGTTGGAGGGAAGCCAGCTCATGAAGTCTCCGTTATCTTGCCGATAACATAACAGCAATTATCGGGCGGCGTCCAAGCGCAGCAGTGTCGTCCCTGCCTGCTGCGCAATTGCGCCCGGGGCGCGGGGACGCATATTCCGCGGAGTAATTGTTGCAGATGGCGTCTGCTATCTTGCCCAGGGATGGGGCGCGGCGTGGGTTCCCTGCGCCGGCCGGGACGACGCAGGAGGAGCGGAGCATCGGGCGGATGGCGTCACCGGGACGACGCAAATTCAACGCTATTGCACGGCACAGTCCAGCCGACCGCACATCCCCATGGTCAAAATTGCTCAGATTTGGAAGCCGCATGGCAGATGCGCGTGCTGCGACGCTGCGGCAGATCGAAACCCGTGAAACTACGCATATAAGTCGGGTTCCGACCGCCTCATGTTGATTCGGGCAACCCCGCGACAACGCAGTCAAGCCGCCCATGACCGATGCCGCCGCACAAGTCCAAAAACTGCTTCGCCAGCAGGCTGCGATCGCCAGATTCGGCAGTTTCGCGCTTCGCGAACGGGATTTGGATAAAATCCTCGCCGAAGCGGTCCGGGTCTGTGCCGAAGGCCTCAGTGTTCCCTTCAGCAAGGTCTGCCGCTACCGCGCCGAAGAGAACGATCTCCTCATCGTCGCCGGCTATGGCTGGCATGATGGCGTCATCGGTCACGTGGTGTCGCGCGCCGACATGAGCTCGCCGCAGGGGCGCGCCTTCACCACCGGCCTGCCGTCGATCATCGACGACCTGCAGGAGGTCGCCGGTTTCAACCTGCCGTCATTCTACGCCGCGCACGGCATTCGTCTCGATCATCGACGTCATCATCAAGGGCATCGACGATCAGCCGTACGGAATTCTCGAGATCGACAACGACAAGCAGCACGATTACGACCAGTACGACATCAATTTTCTGACGGGGTTCGCCAACGTGCTGGCCGAGGCCGTCTCGACCGCTTCCCGGGGCGCGGCGCTGCAGGTTACCGTCGATCAGATGAAGGCCCTTGTCGAGGAAAAGGACCGGCTGCTCTACGAGAAGAACGTCGCGGACCTGCAGCTTCAGCAGGCTCAGAAGATGGAAGCGGTCGGTCAATTGACCGGCGGCGTCGCTCACGACCTCAACAATATTCTCACTGTCATTACCGGAACCATCGAGATCCTCGCCGAAGCCGTCGTGGACCGGCCCGAGCTTCTGGCGATCGCGAAAATGATCGACGACGCCGCGGCGCGCGGTGCCGATCTGACCCAGCGGCTGCTCGCAGTCGCCCGCAAGCAGCCGCTGCAGCCGCGTGAGGTCGACGTCAATTCACTGGTGACCCAGGCAGCCAATCTGCTGCGGCCGACGCTCGGCGAGCAAATCGAGATCCACACGATGCTCGCCGGCGAAACATCGCACGCGCTGATCGACCCCAGCCAGCTCACGAATGCGGTCCTCAATCTCGCGCTCAATGCCCGCGATGCGATGCCGGACGGCGGCAAACTCACCATCGAGACCTGCAACGTCGTCCTCGACGATGAATACGCCAGCACGAACAGCGATGTCACTGCCGGGAATTACGTGCTGGTTGCGGTAACCGATTCCGGGCACGGCATTCCCGCCGGGATCCTGAACAATGTGTTCGAGCCCTTCTTCACCACCAAGGACGTCGATAAAGGGTCCGGCCTCGGCCTCAGCATGGTCTACGGATTCGTCAAACAGTCCAATGGACATATCAAGATTTACAGCGAAGAAGGTCACGGCACGACGGTGAGAATCTACCTGCCTCAGGCGGCCGGCGTCGCTCTGCCCGCCGAGCCGGTGAGTGAGCGGAACATCGAAGGCGGCCATGAGACCATATTGGTCGTTGAGGACGATAATCTGGTGCGAACGTTCGTGATCGGCCAAATTCAAAGCCTGGGCTACGCCACGCTGGCGGCGATCAATGCCAAGGAAGCCATGGTCGTGATCGATGGTCCGCAGAAAGTCGATCTGTTGTTCACCGATATGATCATGCCGGGATCGATGAACGGCCGCCAACTGGCGGACGCAGCACTGCTGCGAAGGTCCTCGCTGAAGGTGTTGTTCACGTCAGGCTATTCGAACGAGGCCATCATCCATCACGGCCATCTCGACGCCGGCGTGTTGCTGCTCGCCAAGCCCTATCGCAAGTCGGATCTCGCCCAGATGATCCGCGCCGCACTTGCTGCCTGACATCGGGTAGCGGATACTGCTCCATGAAAATGGAAGCGGCGATGATTGCTCCCCTCAAGCCAGGCGTTACAGTTGAGCAACCGGGCGGTCCCGTCGTCGAGACCGCGCGTCTGAGGCTGCGGCAATGGCGCGGCGCCGATATCGCGCCATACACCGCGATGCTGGCCGATCCCCCGACCGCGCGGTTCATCACCGTCGACGGCAACCCCGTGATCGATGAGATGACCGGCTGGCGACACACCGTCGTCATGGCCGGGCACTGGTCGCTGCACGGTGCGGGCATGTTCGCGGTCGAGGAAAGGAGCAGCGGAAAATTCATCGGACGGGTCGGGCCGTGGTTTCCGCCGGCCTGGCCGGATTTTGAAATCGGCTGGGGCATTGCCAGGGAAGCCCAGGGCAAGGGTTACGCCGTCGAGGCGGCGCGCGCGTCGATCGACTGGGCCTTCGCAACGTTCGAGATCGAGCGGGTGATCCACTGCATCGACCGCGAGAACGCCGCGTCGCAAGGCGTGGCGCGGCGGCTCGGAGCTGAAAAGGGCCGCGCGATCGAACTGTTCGGCCATGTCGCGGATGTCTGGGTGACGTCGCGCGACCGATGGCAGAACTCGCCGGCTGCTACGAATTGAAACCGGTGACGGCCGGCTTTAGATTCGGTCTTGTCATGGCCGTCCGGGAAATCGTGACCTCATGCTGTCGCAGATCGATCTAGCGCTGGTCGCGGGGACAACAACGCTGCTGGTATTGCTGGCGGCGCTGCTGTTGCTCCATTTCAGGGCCGTTGCCGCCGGCCTGCTGGCGGCGGCTTTTGCGCTGGGTTCCGCGGCCCATGCGCTGACGGCGACGACCGGTTTCGCGACGCCGGTGCCGCCGTGGCACGCGGTAATGATCGCGGCTTCCACTGCCAACGCCGTCGTGTTCTGGCTGTTCGCGCGGGCGCTGTTCGACGATACGTTTCAGTTGCGCCGCTGGCATGTCGTGCCGTGGGCCGCGGTTGCGGCGTTCAGTCTCGTCAATTGTCTCGTGCTGGCGCCCGCGCACATATTGGACCCGCGAATGGTCGCCATCGCCATGACCGTGATCTCGCTGGCTTTCGTGGCGCTCGCGGTCGGCCAGACCCTTGCGTCCTGGTCGGCCGATCTGGTCGAGGACCGCCGCCGCCTGCGGGTATTCGTCGTGGTCACGACCGCCATCTATGCCGCGGTCAATGCGGGGTTGCAGCTCGTGGTGTCCGGCAACGGCGCGCCGGGCGCCGTCACCACCGCGCACAATGCCATTCTCGCCGCCGTCGTGATCGCGCTGGCCTGTTCGCTGCTGCGCATCAAGGGCGAGACGATATTTCCCGCCGCCGAGGCGCCACGCGCCGCGGCCGCGCCTGCCAGCGAGTCGGGCATCGCCGATCGGAAACTGTTCGATGCGCTAATGCGATTGATAGCGGACGACCGCATCTATCGCCATGACGGCATCACCATCGGGACGCTGGCAACCAGGCTCGCCGTGCCCGAATACAGATTGCGGCGGCTGATCAACCAGCAGCTCGGCTACCGCAACTTCAACGTCTTCCTCAACAATCACCGGATCGAGGAAGCGAAGGCCGCATTGGCGGACCCCTCGCAGGCCGGGGTGCCCGTGATTACCATTGCGATGGATGCCGGTTTTCAGTCGCTGGGGCCGTTCAATCGCGCTTTCAAGGCGACCACAGGCGTCACGCCGACCGAATATCGCAGGCTCAACGAGGCCCGCGCCTGATCCGCAGGCTGCTGCAATTCCTGGTGTTTTTCGGAATCGGCGAGGCGCTTCCGGTTTCGGCCAGTGCATTTTCCAAATCCGGCGAGCCAGCGCCGCTTGGTTCGGGCTGATGGCCGGCACGCGCTCATGCGTCATGCCGGAGGCAGCCGTGACCAAACAACGTCTCATTCTCATCCTCGCCGCAACCACAGCCCTCAGCGCCCTGGCCCTGACGGCCGTGCGGGCCCGCGACGTTCCAACGGTCGCGACAGGCTTCGTCGCCAATGTGGTCTGCTCGGAGACGTTTGTTTCCGGTGCCGATCCCGACAGGATCTTTTCCGACACCACCGCGGCGATGTCCGGCGCCGGCCTGATCGGCTGGGCGCTGCACTACAAGGTCGACCGGGCGCGCAGGGATGTGGTGGTGACGCTGCTGGGGTTCGGCCGCAGCCATGCGGTCTACCGCGAAGGTCTTGGCTGCCATCTCGATCACGGCGGCGCGGTCGCAGCCGTCTCGCTGCCCGCGATGCAAGGCCAACCGTCACGCCCGCTGATACCAGCGATCGCAGGATCTTCCGTGGTCGCGCCGCAGACCCCGCAGCTTGCCGCAGCACTCGACCATGCCTTCGCGGAGCCCGAGCAACCGCCATTCCGCCGCACCAGGGCGATTGTCGTGATCAAGGACGGACGCGTCGTCGCGGAACGCTATGCGGATGGCTATGGTGTCGACACCCCGATCCTCGGCTTCTCCGCGACCAAATCGGTGATGTCGGCACTGACCGGCATCCTCGTGCGCAAGGGAATGCTGACGCTCGAGGCTCCGGCGCCGGTCGCCGCGTGGCAAATCCCGGGCGATCCGAGGAGCGCAATCACGGTCGATCATCTGTTGCGGCATACCGCGGGCCTGGCGCTCGGCAGTTCGCTGTCGGCTTCGCTCGCATCCGTGCTGGAGCCGGTCAACCGAATGAAGTTCATGGAGTCTGACATGGCCGCCTATGCCGAGAGCATTCCGCTCGAGACCGCTCCGGGGAGCGCCTGGAATTACAATGATGGCAACACCGTCATTCTCTCGCATCTGATCCGCAACGCCGCGGGCGGTCGTGCATCCGATGTCCTGCGGTTGGCGCGGCAGGAATTGTTCGACCCCCTCGGCATGGGCCACGTGACGCTCGAGTTCGATGCGGCAGGCACGCCGGAAGGATCGAGCCAGATGCTGATGGCCGCGCGCGACTGGGCGCGGTTTGGAATGCTCTATCTCAATGACGGTGTCGCCGGAGCCAGGCGAATCCTCCCCGAGGGCTGGGTGAATTATTCGGTCTCGCCGACGCCGAATGCCTGGGTCGGAATGGGTGCCGGCTTCTGGACCAATCGGGGCGACAGCTTCGGCGCCAGCTACCGGATCGAGCACGGCTGGCCCCGGGACGCCTTCTTCGGCAAGGGGACGATCGGACAGTATGTGATCATCATTCCGTCGGAGCGGCTGGTGATCGTTCGGCTCGGCCGGTCGCCGAACTGGCCGCCGGAGGCCGACGGCGTGTTTCAGCTGGTCAGGGATGTGGTCGCGGCGACCTGCAACAAGGCCCACGCCGTCGCCGGAAACGAAGCTACTTGAGTTGGAAGCTCGATGCTCCGGCAGTGACGGTGAGCTCCCTCTCCCGTTGGGAGAGGGCTGGGGTGAGGGGATTAGGTCTATCGTTAGGGTCCTAACCCCTCACCCGAATTGCTGCGCAATTCGACCTCTCCCTACGGGAGAGGTGCGACGGAGACTGCGGGAGCGGCGTTGCGAAAACTCGCGCTACTGCCGGCCGAGCTGTGTGGCCTTCGCGACCCGATCGAACCGCTCCAGCGACAGGATTGCGTCGGCGAGCTGGTCGGCGCGGCCGTTCAGCACCGGGCGGGCGAGGGTGAGGAACTTCTGCTGCATTGCCTGCGCGTCCGGAAATGAATTCGGCTCGCCCGATGGGTCGGCAAAAAGCCGCTCATGCACACCGTCGTCGGTGGTGATCGAGACGCGCGCACCGAAGGGGTGGCTGCGGCCGACCTCGAGACGATCGTCCTGCACCACGTCGAATTTGTCGGCCAGCGCATCGACCGCGGCGTCGCCCAGCCGCTCGTAATCGTCCCAGCCGAAGCGGCCCTGGTCGAGCGCCACTGCGCCGGTGAAGAACATCGAGAACTGGCCGCCGACGATCGAGGTCGGATGCCGCTTGGTGGCGGCGTCGCCGGTCAGCGTGATGCCGTTGCGATGCAGACCGATCTCGACCCGCCTGACCTGGTCCGGCGTCAGATTGTGTTCCCGGCGCATCGCGATCAGCGCATCGAGGGCGGCATGGGTATATCGGCAGCTCGGATAGGGTTTGACGCCGATCTTCATGGTCTCGTAGATATCGCCGAGGCCGGCGACCGCCTTGTCGGGATGGGCGTTGTCGCTGTAGCCGACCAAAAGGCCGTGCTTGCCCTCGACCGATTCGGATGAGCCGACGAAATCATTGCGCGCCAGCGTGGCCGCGATCACGCCGTTCATCGCGGCGGCGCCGACCTGGTAACGCTTGTTCCAGGCGCCGTTGACGAGGAACTGCAGCGAGCCCGCGGCCTGGCTGCCGGAGACGCCGAACGCCGCGATAATCTGCTCCTTCGACAATCCAAACAGCTTGGCGGCAGCGGCCGCCGCTCCATACGTGCCGGCCGTCGCCGTGGGGTGAAAGCCGCGTGCGTAATGCGAGGTCGGATCGAGCGCGTTGCCGAGCCGGCAGCACACCTCGTAGCCGGCGACGATCGCGGTGAGTACGTCGCGGCCGGAGGCGCCGACCATCTCGCCGATCGCGAACGCGGCCGGGACCACCGGTGCGCTCGGATGCAGCGACGAATCCGCATGGGTATCGTCGAAATCGAGGGAATGGCCGAGCGCGCCGTTGAGCAGCGCCGCCACCGCGGGCGTCCAGGTCTTCGCATCGCCGAACACGGTGGATTCGCCCTTGCCGTCGAGCGCCAGCGCTTCCAGCATCTTCAGCAGCGACGGCGTGGATTCGGCATCACGCCGCGCCCGGATGGCGCTGCCGAGAAAATCCAGCGTCAACACCTTGGCGCGCGCCAGCACCTCGTGCGGGATATCCTCGAATTTCAGGTTGGCGACGTAGGCAGCGAGGATTGCGGTTTCGTTGGCCATGTTTCTCTTGTTCCTTGAACCCGGGCCGGCAAGCTATTCGCATGACGGCGATCGTTCAAGCCGGCTTGATCCGAAAGCCGCTGCTATTATCGGGCCTTCAGCGCATCGAGCGCGTGAAGGCGCAGGCGCTCGGCGTCGCGCTCGCCGCGCGAGGCTTCTTCGAGAATGCTGCTCGAAAGCAGTTTCAGGGCATCCGAGGGGATCCGGAACGGCAGTTCATCGAGGCAAAGATCGAGCGCCCGCGACATCGCCGCGACGGTCTCCGGCGAAAATGCATGGCCGCCTTGTCCGTCCGGATGGGTGGCTGCGGCAAAGGGCGATTCATGCCGGCTGCGCCCGCCGAGGCGGGCGGCTTCCGCGAGCACCCGGAGGTGGATCAAAGCGGCCTCGACCAGTTCGTGCCCTTCGATGTCCCCGGAGCGCGCCAATGCGACGATCCGGGTGGCGAGCCGCCGGCGATTTTCAGCGGTATCGGCTTCATCGCCCTCGATCCTGAGAAACCGTTCCCAGACCATATCGAAAGCGCGCGCCAAAGCCGCTTTGCTGTCGTCGCTCTCAGGAGGGTTGTCGTTTGGTGCCACCGGCGGCAACGGCCGAAGAGACTCCTGGTTCCTTCACAGCCCGTCGCAATGGTTCTCGACATCAGCCGCGGCGGGTCAGACCCTTGCTCTCCATCCGCCAGATCAGCATGTCGATGCGGTCCTGTCCGAAGAACGGCTCGTTCTCGAACACGAAGGTCGGTACCCCCCAGTGGCCGGAAGCCGCGTGGGCCGCTTCGTTGTCCGAGATCACCCGCTCGTAACGATCGGGGTCGGCTGCAACAGCCGCGTCCATCGCGGCCAGATCGAAGCCGGCAGCCGCAGCGGCGCTGGCGAGATGATCGCCCTCGTTCCAGCCGCTGACGGTGCCGTCCCACAGCACCCGGCTGATCGCCTCGGTAAATTCGAGCGCGCGGCCCTCGAGCTGCGCCGCGGCGTCGAGGCGCGTCAGGCGGTGGATGTAGGGCTGCTTCTCGGCGACATCCAGCGTCGTCATGTCCTGCACGATCGGATCCGGGCGGGGAAAGCGGAACGGGATGTTCTCATGCTTGGCGACCCGGCTGGAATCCAGCACGACGTAGCGCGCGAATTGCAGGTTGGCGCGCTTGAAGAATCCGGGGACCCGCACCGCCAGCGGATAGACCGGGCGCAGGTTCACCGTCACGTCGTAGTCGGCGACCATCTTCCGCGTCTTCGGCAGCGCGAGATAGCTGTAGGGACTGCGGAACGAGAAGAACAGATCAACGGATAGTGTCATGGGGCCCCGTCGGTATCATTGATCGACGGGAAACAAAGCACGCGCGCCACCCGGCGTCCATGCAGGCCCGGGGATGCGCCGCCTTCAGGCCGCAACTTGCGCCAGCATGGTGCGGACGACGAGGCGGTGAAACGGCAGGATGATCGCGAGGTAAGTCCGCCCGAGCCGGTTGTGCGTCTTGACCAGCGTGGTCGCGGTGATCTGCTGGCCGGCGCCATGGATTGCGACATCGACCACGACGCGGAAATCCAGATGGCTGTCGTTGAAGCCGGCGACCACGCGATCCGGTGTCTGGCTGATGACCGGGAATATCCCGATCATGTCCCGCGGCGTGGTGGCGCGGGCGCCCGATGTCTTCAGGCCGAACGGCGCGACCAGGATATTGCGCAGGGTCACGAGCGCGTCGATCCATCGCGGCGTGCGCCCCATCATCCGCTCCGCGGCCTGCCGCGCATCGAGCGTCCGGCCGTCGATGTCGAGGCCGAAGGCATCGGCGAATTGCGCGCCGGCCAGCAGCGCATCGGCATCGACGCCGGGTTGGATCTCGCGGACGTTCATCGTCACCTCTCATCGCACCGATGCCAGCCGGTTTGCCAGCCGCCGGAAGCGCAACACCAGCAGCACGGCATAGACCGCGGTGCCGCAGGACAGCCCGATCCAGACCCCGACCGCGCCCCATCCGGTCCGGAAGGCGAGCCCGTAGGCGGCGGTGAATCCGATCCCCCAGTAGCTGATCGCGGCAAACAACAGCGGTATCCGCGTGTCGTTCATGCCGCGCAGCGCGCCTGCGGCGACCGTCTGGATGCCGTCGGCGACAAAGAACGTCGCGCCTACCATCAGCAGGACAGCGGTGAGTTCGATGACGACGCCTCCGCTCTCCACGGCCTCGCCGAAGAAGAATCGCGCGATGGCAAATCGGGCGAGGATCACGGCCAGCGTCAAGGCGGAGACCAGCACCATTCCGAGCAGCGTCGCGACGAAGCCCGCACGCCTGACGGCCGGCGCATCGTTGCGCCCGATGGCATGCCCGACTCGCACGGTGGCCGCTATGCCGATGCCGAACGGCACCATGAACAGGATGGCGGTCACCTGCAGCGCGATCTGGTGCGCCGCCAGCGCGGTGGTGCTGATCAGGCCCATCAGCAGCGCTGCCGCGGCGAACAGGCCGTATTCCAGCAGGAACGAGATCGAGATCGGCGCGCCGATCACGATCAGCTGGCGCATCAGCATCCAGTCGATGCGCCAGATCCGGCCCAGCACGTGATATTTCCGGAACGGCCGGCGGCTATGCGCAAACCAGAGCGCCGCCAGGAACATGCCGAAATTGATGATCGTGGTGGCGAGGCCGGCGCCGAACAGCTCCAGCCGCGGCAATCCCCATTCGCCGTGGATCAGGAGATAGACCAGCACGGCATTGGCCGGGATCGCTGCCAGCGTGATCCACAATCCGGGTTCCGGCCGGTTGACCGCGCCCATGAAGCCGCGGATGGCGAGAAACCACAGCGCCGGCGCAATGCCCCACGCAAGGCCCAGCAGATACTGTTGCGCGAGGCGCGAGGCGCGCGGTCGCCGGAGCCTGGCCCAGCGTCAACAGGATCTGCTCGCCATAGAGCGGCAGAGCCACCAACGGCAGCGAAATCAGCAGCGCCGCCCAAAGCCCGACCCGTAGCGCGCGCCGCACCATCCGCGGATGGCGCGCGCCGAACGCCTGCGCCGCCAGCGGCGCTACCGCGGACACCAGTCCCATGCCGAAGGTGAAGGTGATGAAGAACACCGAACTCGCCAGCGCCGCGGCGGCCACGGCCCCATCGCCGAGGCGTCCGACCAGCGCCAGATCGGTCGTCATCATCGCGATCTGCCCGAGTTGCGTCAGCGCAATCGGCACCGCGAGTTTCAGCGTTTCGGTCAGTTCGACGGCGAGGTGATGGCCGGACGTTGCAGCGGTACCGGAAGTCGCGATCGGGCCGCGCTCGAATTTATCAAGGGATGTCATGAGGTGACATTAGCATCGCCGCTGGGTCGAATTGGTGGCGACACGGTCCCAATCCCTTAATCACGCCTCGCGCGACCGCTCCGGCACGCGCGTGATCCTGGCTCCCAGCGCGTTGAGGCGCTCGTCGATGCGCTCATAGCCGCGCTCGATCTGGTCGGCGTTGTTGATGGTGCTGACGCCCTTGGCGCACACCGCGGCGAGCAGCATCGCCATGCCGGCGCGGATGTCGGGCGACGTCATCTCCGCACCGCGAAGCCGGCTCGGCCCCGCCACGATGGCGCGGTGCGGATCGCACAGCACGATGCGCCCGCCCATCGCAATCAGCTTGTCGACAAAGAACATCCGCGACTCGAACATCTTCTCGAACATCAGGATCACGCCGTCGCACTGGGTCGCGGTGACGATGGCGATCGACATCAGATCGGCGGGGAAAGCCGGCCACGGCTGATCCTCGAGTTTTGGCACGTGGCCGCCGAAATCATCCCGGATATCGAGCGTCTGGCCGGCTGGCACGATGAGGTCGTCGCCTTCGACCTCGCAGACGATGCCGAGCCGCTCGAACCCCATCCGGATCGAGCGCAGATGCCCGACGCCGGCCCGCGCGATACGCATCGGCGAGCGCGTCACCGCGGCGAGGCCGATCAGCGAACCCACCTCGATATGATCGGGCTGGATCGTATAGCTGGCGGAGCCGAGCGTCGCCGGCCCGTGCACGATGATGGTGTTGGTGCCGATGCCCTCGATGCGGGCTCCGAGCGCGACCAGGAAATGCGCGAGGTCCTGGACATGCGGCTCGGAGGCGACGTTGCGCAAATGGGTGGTGCCATGCGCCGCCACCGCGGCCATCAGCGCGTTTTCCGTGGCCGTCACGCTGGGCTCGTCGAGGAAGACGTCGGCGCCCTTGAGCTTGTTCGCCCGGAATTCCAGCCGGTCGGTGGCGGTGACCGTGGCGCCGAGCTGTTCGAAGGCCAGAAAATGCGTGTCGAGACGGCGCCGGCCGATGACGTCGCCACCGGGCGGCGGCAGCATCACCTCGCCGCAGCGGGCCAGCAGCGGTCCCGCCAGCAGGATCGAGGCGCGGATCCGCGCGCACAGCATCGGATCGAGGTCGGCGGCGCGAATGCTTTTGGCGTGAATGGCAAGCGTATTGCGCGCCCGCCATTCGGCTGACGCGCCGACCGATCGGATCAGCTCGACCAGCGTTTCGGTGTCGCGAATGCGAGGCACGTTTTCGAGGGTGACCGGATGCTCGGTCAGCAACGCCGCCGCGATGATCGGCAAAGCGGCATTCTTGTTGCCGGACGGCTCGATGGTGCCCGAAAGCCGGTGACCGCCCTCAACGATGTATTGAAGGGGCGGCACCGGATCGTTGCTCACACGTCGACGTTGGCGCTGAGGGAATTATCTTGGATGAATTCGCGGCGCGGTTCGACCACGTCGCCCATCAGCTTGGTGAAGATGTCGTCAGCCTCGTCGACCTCCTTGATCTTCACCTGCAGCAGCGAGCGTTCGTTGATGTCGAGGGTGGTTTCCCATAGCTGGCTCGGGTTCATTTCGCCGAGGCCTTTGTAACGTTGCAGCGCCACGCCCTTGCGGCCGGCGTCGGTCACCGCCTCGAACAGGCTGACCGGCCCGTGGATCGGGGTTTCGGTGTCCTTGCGGCGCAGCAGCCCCGGCTTCGGATAGGCTTCCTGCAGCCTGGCCGCGTAATCGTCGAGCTTGCGCGCATCGGCCGAGCCGAGCAGCGCGTCGTCGATCATGGCGACATCCTTGACGCCACGCACGGTGCGCTCGAAGTGGAAACCCTGGCCCTCGGTGAAGCGCCCGATCCAGCCACGCTCGACTTCATCGGCCAGCGCGTCGAGCCGTCGTGCGATATAATCGGCGGCGGCATTGGCGGTGGCGAGGTCGCTGGTGATTTTCGGGCTCAGCACGCCGGCGATGGCCGCCTGCTCGATGACCTTGCGGTTATAGCGGCTGTGCAGATTGTGCAGCGTGCCGCGGATGGCACGGGCATCCTCCACCAGGGCCAGCAGGTCACGTCCGGCGCGGGACTCGCCCGACGCCAGCTTGAACACGCAGTCGTCGAGGCCGGTCGCGATCAGATAGTCTTCCAGCGCGCGTTCGTCCTTCAGGTACTGCTCGGACTTGCCGCGCGTCACCTTGTAGAGCGGCGGCTGCGCGATATAGAGGAACCCGCCCTCGATCAGCGACGGCATCTGGCGGAAGAAGAACGTCAGCAGCAGGGTGCGGATGTGCGCGCCGTCGACGTCGGCGTCGGTCATCAGGATGATCTTGTGATAGCGCAGTTTAGACAGGTCGAAATCGTCGCGGCCGATGCCGGTGCCCAATGCGGTGATCAGCGTGCCGATCTGCTCGGAGCCCAGCATCTTGTCGAAGCGCGCGCGCTCGACGTTCAGGATTTTTCCACGCAAAGGCAGCACCGCCTGGAATTCGCGGTTGCGGCCCTGCTTGGCGCTGCCGCCGGCGGAATCGCCCTCGACGATGAACAGTTCGGACTTGGCCGGGTCTTTTTCCTGGCAGTCGGCGAGCTTGCCGGGCAGCGAGGCGATATCGAGCGCCCCCTTGCGCCGCGTCAGCTCGCGCGCCTTGCGGGCGGCCTCGCGGGCGGCGGCGGCTTCCACCACCTTGCCGACGATCACCTTGGCTTCGGCGGGATGTTCCTCGAACCACGCCGCCAGCGCCTCGTTGAGAACGTTTTCGACCACCGGCCGCACTTCCGAGGACACCAGCTTGTCCTTGGTCTGCGAGGAGAATTTCGGATCGGGCACCTTGACCGAAAGCACTGCGGTCAGGCCCTCGCGGCAGTCGTCGCCGGTCAGCGCGATCTTTTCGCGCTTGGCGATGGCGTCGGCATAGCCGTTGACCTGGCGCGTCAGCGCGCCGCGGAAGCCCGCCAGATGGGTGCCGCCGTCGCGCTGCGGAATGTTGTTGGTGAAGCACAGCACGTTCTCATGATAGCTGTCGTTCCACCACAGGGCCGCCTCGACGCCGATGCCGTTGAGCTCGGCATTGATCATGATCGGCGAGGGCACCATCGGCTTCTTGTTGCGGTCGAGATACTTCACGAACTCATTGACGCCGCCGTCGTAGCGCATCTCTTCGCGCTTCTCGACCGCGTGGCGCATGTCGGACAACACGATATTGACGCCGGAATTCAGGAAGGCGAGTTCGCGCAGGCGGTGCTCCAGCGTCGCGAAGTCGTATTCGACATTGGTGAAGGTCTCTTTGGAGGCGAGGAAGGTTACCTCGGTGCCGCGCTTGCCATTGGCATCGCCGACCACCTTGAGCGGCGCCACCACGTCGCCATGGGCGAACTCGACGAAGTGCTCCTTGCCGTCGCGCCAGACCCGCAGCTGCAGCTTCTCCGACAGCGCGTTGACGACGGAGACGCCGACGCCGTGCAGTCCGCCGGAGACCTTGTAGGAATTCTGGTCGAATTTTCCGCCGGCATGCAGCTGGGTCATGATGACCTCTGCGGCGGAAATGCCTTCGCCCTTGTGGATGTCGACGGGAATGCCGCGGCCGTCGTCGCGCACGGTGACCGAGCCGTCGGCGTTGAGCACGACCTCCACCGCGGAGGCGTGGCCGGCGAGCGCCTCGTCGATCGCGTTGTCGACGACTTCGTAGACCATGTGATGCAGACCGGAGCCGTCATCGGTGTCGCCGATATACATGCCCGGCCGCTTGCGCACGGCGTCGAGGCCCTTCAATACCCGGATCGATTCCGCGCCGTATTCGATCGGAATGGAATGCTCAGTGTCGGCGATGGTTTGCCGGGCAGGTTCTGTCATGTGAGGCCTTCGAGGATGTCCCGAATCAGCGGCGCAAAACAGGCGCTGATCAGTCTATTTGTGCCATGAAAGGGGTCATGCGCCTAGCGCAAAGTCTCTATCGGCAAGCTATTGAATAAATAGGATTTTTTGAAGGTTTTTCAAGGCGGACGGAAGCCGATTCGGAGGCTCCGCAAAAGTGCGATTCGAAGGCCGATTCCTGGTTCCGGGAGCCCGGATTTTCCTCGCCATCCAGCCCGACGGGATGAAGGCGGGTGCCGTCAGGCGCGGCGGGCGATCCGGCCGGAATCGACCTCGAAAACTTCGCCCGACGCGCCGATGTCGGCGAATGCCGCGGGGTCGGCGCCGGTCATCCAGACCTGCGCGCCGAGTTTTGCGAGTTCTTCGAACAACGACTTGCGCCGGCCGGGATCGAGATGCGCGACCACCTCGTCGAGCAGCAACAGCGGCGTGATGCCGGTCATGTCGGCGACCAGGCCGGCATGCGCCAGCACCAGCCCGATCAGCAGCGCCTTCTGCTCGCCGGTGGAGGCGTCGCGGGCCGGCATGTTCTTGGGCGCATAGATCACCTGCAGATCGGTGAGGTGCGGCCCGTCGAGGGTGCGGCCGGCGGCGGCG
>JAYSPJ010000181.1:0-2541 GCA_043722155.1 Bradyrhizobium sp. | reverse complement strand
TTGCAGAACGAAGCGCAGACCTATTCCAACCGCGTCGTTCCCGACGCGCGCGGCCGCGCCGCGCAGATCCTGCAGGTCGCCGAAGGCTACCAGCAGCAGGCGATTGCCGAGGCCAAGGGCCAGAGCGCGCGCTTCCTGAAAGTCTATGACGAATACAAGAAGGCGCCCGATGTCACGCGCCAGCGCATCTATCTGGAGACGATGGAGCGCATCCTCGGCAATGCCGAGAAGCTGATCTATGACGGCGGCGGTTCGTCGTCCGGACAAAGTGTCGTGCCGTATCTGCCGCTGAGCGAGTTGTCGCCGCGGCGTCAGGCCGCGCCTGCAACGGGTCAGCCGCAACAACAGAGCGGAGGCACCCGATGAAGTCTGGAACTACAGGTATTGTCGCGCTGTTCGTGCTGTTGGTCGTGGTGATCGTCGGCTACAGCTCCGTGTTCACTGTGTCGCAGACCCAGCAGGCGCTGGTGGTGCGGCTCGGCAAGCCGGTCGATGTCGTCCCCGAGCCGGGTCTGCATTTCAAGGCGCCGTTCGTCGATACCGTGATCAACATCGACAAGCGAATTCTCGATCTGGAAAATCCGTCGCAGGAAGTGATCGCGTCGGACCAGAAGCGTCTGGTGGTCGATGCCTTCGCCCGCTATCGCATCAAGGATGCGCTGCGGTTCTACCAGAGCATCGGCTCGATCCAGGCTGCCAACATCCAGTTGACCACGCTGCTCAACGCGTCGTTGCGCCGCGTGCTCGGCGAGGTCACCTTCATCAAGGTGGTGCGCGACGAGCGCGAAGTCCTGATGGCGCGGATCCGCGAGCAGCTCGACAAGGAAGCCGACGGCTATGGCATCGAGGTCGTCGATGTCAGGATCAGGCGGGCCGATCTGCCGGAGCAGAACAGCCAGGCGGTCTATCAGCGGATGCAGACCGAGCGGCAGCGGGAGGCCGCCGAGTTCCGCGCCCAAGGCGGCCAAAAGGCGCAGGAGATCAGGTCCAGGGCGGATCGCGAAGCCACCGTCATCATCGCCGACGCCAACTCGACCGCCGAGCAGGTGCGCGGCGCGGGCGACGGCGAACGCAACCGGCTGTTTGCCGAAGCCTACGGGCAGGATGCGGATTTCTTCGCGTTCTACCGCTCGATGACGGCGTATGAGAACGGGCTGCGCAGCAACGACACCCGCTTCCTGCTGCGGCCGGACTCCGACTTCTTCAAGTTCTTCAGCAACTCGTCGGGCAAGCCGCCGGTTGCGCCGAAACCGTAAGGCTGCCTGAGACAAGACCAGGCGAAGCGGCGTGCCGCTTCGCCTGCTGCTATAACCAAAAAGAACATCAAGGGTGAGGTTTCAGTCCGATGAGGTCCATAGCATTTGCCGACTTCCTCATCGGCCTGGGCATTCTGTTTGTGCTTGAAGGCCTGCTGTTCGCGGCAAACCCGGCCTGGATGCGCCGGGCGATGCAGAGCGCGATGGCGACGCCGGACAACATCCTGCGCATCGTCGGCATCGGATCGGCGGTCGCGGGCCTTGTCCTGATCTGGTTCGTGCGGCGCTAGAGGCCCGGCCCAGCACGGCAAAAAGGTTGCGGGATCAACGCGATCGTGAGCCGCCGGCATCGGGTTTTCGCCGAAATGTCCGGCTCAAATGCTTGCGCCGCAGACCTGTTCGGGCGCACTGTGGCCTCCAGATTCCGACCCGTTCGCAAAGAGAGAAGCCGATATGACCGGTGCGATTCCATACCCGAGCTATCGCCTGCGCCCCCTGATGGCCGCGATCTGCCTTGGCGCCGCAAGCCTGCTTGCCGCGCCGGTCTTCTCAGGGCCGGCCCTGGCGCGAGGTCCCGAGGGCATCGCCGACGTCGCCGAGAAGGTGATCGACGCCGTCGTCAACATCTCGACCTCGCAGACCGTCGAAGCCAAGGGCGGGTCTTCCGGCGGCGACCGGGGCGCGATGCCGCAAGTGCCTCCGGGCTCGCCATTCGAGGAATTCTTCGACGATTTTTTCAAGAACCGCCGCGGCGGTCCGGGAGGCGGCTCCAAGGGCGGTGAGGCGCAGCCGCGCAAGACCAATTCGCTCGGCTCCGGCTTCATCGTCGACACCGCGGGTATTGCCGTGACCAACAATCACGTCATCGCGGATGCCGACGAGATCAACATCATCATGAACGACGGCACCAAGATCAAGGCCGAGCTGGTCGGCGTCGACAAGAAGACCGATCTCGCGGTGCTGAAGTTCAAGCCGCCGGCGAAGCCGCTGGTCGCGGTGAAGTTCGGCGATTCCGAGAAGCTGCGGCTCGGCGAATGGGTGATCGCGATCGGCAATCCGTTCAGCCTCGGCGGTACGGTCACTGCCGGCATCGTCTCGGCCCGCAACCGCGACATCAACACCGGCCCCTACGACAGCTACATCCAGACCGACGCCTCCATCAATCGCGGCAATTCCGGCGGTCCGCTGTTCAACCTCGACGGCGAAGTGGTCGGCGTCAACACGCTGATCATCTCGCCGACCGGCGGTTCGATCGGCATCGGTTTTGCGGTGCCGTCGAAGACCG
>JAYSPJ010000180.1:0-7729 GCA_043722155.1 Bradyrhizobium sp. | reverse complement strand
ATGCTGTATTCGATGTATCCGACGCCGGTGCGGCGCTGGATCGCCCAGCGCGGCGGGCTGAAATCGCAGATGATTTTCCTGCGCGGCAAGCAATTGCAGGCGATGTACAAGCCCTGCTACCTCGAGGCCCAGGCGTCGTCGCCGCAGCCGGCGTCGCCCCGCCGGGATCGCGCCATAGGTCAGCGTGAAGTGATCACGCCCGACCCCGCCGCGCTTGCCCGGCAGCCCGACTAGCCCTATCTGAACGGAACAGGCAGGCGAACCGGCGGCAGCGTCGGCCGTCGATGCCTTCGTTCGGCGCCTGTTTCGCAAAAGTGGCTTCCGGTTTTGCGATCGGAACACGCGCACCCAATTGAGTTTGTCCATGGCTCAGCCGGTTTCCACGCAGCAGGAAATGCCCTCGATCATACCGCCGGGCCGCAAACTCGCGTCGGCGATCGTCATCGGCAGTGCGGCTCTCGGCGCCATGGCCCTCACCGGCGCGCTGGCGCTCTGGTTCCATTACGGGACCGCGGTGTTTTTCGAGATGATCGTCTCCGGCATCTCCGCCTGCTTCTGATCCGACATAAAGGAATTTGATGATGGATCAGCCCACCCGCTCGCTGGCCGCCCGCCCGCTGGTCATCATCGCGGCCTTCGCCGCCAGCCTGGTGGTCGGCCTCGTGCTGATGCTGTGGGCTACCGGCGGATTGCGCAATGTGGCAGCCCCCGCCGCCATCGGCGGGCCGTTTCAATTGGCCGACCAGGCCGGTCAAACCGTGACCGACAACAACCTCAAGGGCCGGCCGACGCTGATCTTCTTCGGCTTCACCCATTGCCCCGACGTCTGCCCGACGGCGCTGTTCGAGATTTCCGAGGTGCTGCGGGCGATGGGCAAGGATGCCGATCGCGTCAACGCCTTCTTCGTTTCGGTCGATCCGGAGCGCGACACCGCGGCGGCGATGAAGGATTACCTGTCGAGTTTCGATCCGCATCTCAAGGGGCTGACCGGCAGCCCCGAGGCGGTAGCTAAAGTGATCTCCGGTTACCGGGTCTATGCCAAGAAGGTTCCGCTGAAGGACGGCGACTACACCATGGATCACACCGCGCTGATCTACCTGATGGACCGCGACGGCAAATTCGTGGCCCCCTTCAATCTCAAACGGACGCCCGAGGAGGCCGCCGCCGACCTCAAGCGCCATCTCTGAGCGATAAACGGCGTTCGCGTCGTCGGCCGGATGGTCTATAAGCCCGTCGAAAGCCGGAAAAACCGCCGTCAATGCTGCCGCAGATCATCCCGTTCATCGCCGCAACACCGCTTCCAACGGTCCGCGCCACCCAGGTTGTGGCCGGGCTTCTGCTGGCCGTGGCGCTGTCCGGTGGCCCGGTACAGGCGCAGACGGTCGCCAAACCCGCCGTGGAGGCCGCCCCGCAGGCGGTGCCCGGCTTCTGGGACCCGCGGCGGCGTCCCGACCGGCCCGATCTGTCCCGCCTCACGGTGATCCGGTTTCTCACCGAGACCGACTATCCGCCGTTCAATTTCACCGGCCCCGACGGCAATCCCGCCGGCTTCAACGTCGATCTGGCCAGATTGCTGTGTGAAGAGATCAAGGTGACCTGCACGGTCCAGATGCGGCGGTTCGAGACGCTGCTCGATGCGATCGCCAGCAACCGCGGCGACGCCATCATCGCCTCGCTGGCGGTGACGCCGCAGCTGCGCGCCCGGGTCGATTTCACCGATCCCTATTACCGCGCGCCGGCGCGGTTCGTGTCGCGGCGCGACGCCGTGATGCCGGAAGTCCGCCCGGAATATCTCGAAGGCAAGAAAATCGGCGCCATCGCCGGCTCGTCGCACGAGGCCTATCTCAAGGCGATGTTCACCGATGCCGAGCTGCATCCCTACGCCAGCGACGACGCGCTGCGGCTCGGCTTGCGACGCGGCGAGGTCGACTTCATTTTCGGCGACGCGATCTCGCTGGCGTTCTGGATCAACGGCACCGACTCCGCCGAATGCTGCGCGTTCTCGGGCGGACCGTTCGTCGAGAGCCGCTATTTCGGCGAAGGCATCGGCATCGCCGTGCGCAAGGGCAACGACCTGTTGCGGCAATCGCTGAACTGGGCGCTGTTCCGGCTCTGGGAAAAGGGCCGCTACACCGATTTGTGGTTGCGCTACTTTTCGGTCAGCCCGTTCTAGAAACAGGCTCCGTCATTCCGGGATGGTCCGAAGGACCAGACCCGGAATCTCGAGATTCCGGGTTCGATGCTTTCGCATCGCCCCGGAATGAGGGGCACAACGGCCATTTGCATTTTGACGCGGAAGCGCTAGTTTCCGCGGCCTTGGAGACCCCTTTAATGTCCACGATCGATCTTGCCGTCAGCCCCGGCGACCTGCGCGCGCTCGCCGAACAATCCAACGCCTGGCCGTTCGAGCAGGCGAAGGCGATCGTCGCGCGGCTGAAGAAAAAGCCGAAGGACGAGGTGCTGTTTTCGACCGGTTATGGGCCGTCGGGCCTGCCGCATATCGGCACCTTCGGCGAGGTCGCGCGCACCACCATGGTGCGCCACGCCTTTCGCGTGCTCACCGAGGACAAGATCAGGACGAGGCTGATTGCGTTTTCCGACGACATGGATGGCTTGCGCAAGGTGCCGGACAATGTGCCGAACAAGGAGATGCTGGCGTCGCATCTCGGCAAGCCGCTGTCGCGGATTCCCGACCCGTTCTCCAATGAATATCCGTCGTTCGGCGCGCATAACAACGCGCGGCTGCGGGCGTTTCTCGACACCTTCAAGTTCGACTACGAATTCGCCAGCTCGACCGATTATTACACCTCCGGCAAGTTCGATGCGGCGCTGCTGCGCGTGCTGGAGCGGTTCGATGCGGTGATGGCGATCATGCTGCCGAGCCTGCGCGAGGAGCGCGCCGCGACCTATTCGCCATTCCTGCCGATCTGTCCGCGCACCGGCGTGGTGCTGCAGGTGCCGATCGTGGCCCATGACGTCAAGGTCGGCACGGTCTCCTACGACGATCCCGAAACCAAAGAGCGCGTCACGCTTCCGGTCACCGGCGGGCATTGCAAGCTGCAGTGGAAGCCGGACTGGGCGATGCGCTGGTACGCGCTCGGCGTCGACTACGAAATGGCCGGCAAGGACCTGATCGACTCCGTCAAGCTGTCGGGCAAGATCTGCTCGGCGCTCGGCGGCCTGCCGCCGGAAGGTTTCAACTACGAACTCTTCCTCGACGACAAGGGCCAGAAGATATCGAAGTCGAAGGGCAACGGCCTGACCATCGACGAGTGGCTGCGCTATGCCTCGCCGGAATCGCTGTCGCTGTTCATGTACCGCGAGCCGAAGTCGGCGAAGCGGCTGTACTTCGACGTCATTCCGCGCAATGTCGACGACTACCAGCAGTTTCTCGACGGCTTTTCGCGCCAAGACGCCAAGCAGCAGCTCGCCAATCCGGTCTGGCATATCCATGCCGGCCACCCGCCGGCATCCGACATGCCGGTCACGTTCCAGCTGCTGCTGACGCTGGTGTCGTCGTCGAACGCGGAGAATGCCGCGACGCTGTGGGGGTTCATCGGGCGCTACCGTCCCGGCGTGACGCCGCAGAGCCACCCGAAGCTCGACGCCATGGTCGGCTACGCCATCAACTACTATCGCGATTTTGTCGCGCCGACCAAGAAGTTCCGCGAACCGACCGATAGCGAACGCGTCGCCTTGCAGGATCTGCGCGATGCATTGTCGAACATGCCGTCGGCATCGAACGCCGAGGACATCCAGAACGTGGTCTACGAGATCGGCCGCCGCGAGCCGTTCCTGGATCCGGTCAAGAAGGGCAAGGACGGTCGGCCGGGCGTTTCGCTCGACTGGTTCAACATGCTCTACCAGGTGCTGCTCGGCCAGGAAAAAGGCCCGCGCTTCGGCTCGTTCGTCGCGGTGTACGGGCTCACCAACGCGGTGGCGATGATCGACGGCGCGCTGGCGCGGTCGGCTTAGGCTTTTTCCCTTCTCCCCTTGTGGGAGAAGGTGGCGCGCGCAGCGCGTCGGATGAGGGGTCTCTATCCGCGGAGACGGACCCCTCACCCGTCACGAACGCGCTTCGCGCCTTCGTGCCACCCTCTCCCACAAGGGGCACAAGGGGAGAGGGGAAGAAAGAACACCGCTCCCGGCTCTCCGCAGCGCGTCATCGCGCGCTGCGACAATTCGAGATAGCAGGCCCGCGGCAATTTCAGCCGCGCGCGCGCCAAATTACGCTACAATGTTCCCCAAGAACGCTCCAGGCCTCCGCCGAGGGGCTGATGACATCGCGGGTTCAGCAGGGAGAACGTCATGCAGTTCAGGGTTTCGCCGAAATCGCTCGAGAACTTCAGCACCGAGGAATGGCAGGCGCGGGTCGATCTCGCCGCCGCCCACCGGCTGGCCTTCAATCAGGGTTTCAGCGAGGGCATCTTCAACCACCTGACGCTCACCGTGCCGGGCCGCAGCGACCGCTACTACCAGATTCCGTTCGGGATGCATTGGTCCGAGGTGACGGCGTCGTCCTTCATGGAAGTCGGCATCGATGACGGCGTGGTCAAGCGCGGCGAGGGCGACGTGGAACGCTCCTGCTACTGCATCCACGCGCCGATCCACAAGGCGCTGCCGCAGGCCAAGGCGGTGTTTCATACCCACATGCCCTATGCCAGTGCGCTGACCCGTCTCGAGGATCCGCGCATCAAGGAAATCGGCCAGACCGAGGTCGGATTGATGGGCGAGATCGCCTATGACGACGAATACACCGGACCTGCGCTCGATCCGGCCGAAGGCGCGCGCCTCGCCAGGGTGATCGGCGACAAGTCCGTATTGTTCATGGCCAATCACGGCATCTCGACGGTCGGCGCCACCGTCGCCGACGCCTATGACCGGCTTTACTACACCGAGCGCGCCGCACAGGTTCAGATCTACGCGATGTGGACCGGGCAGCCGCTCAAGCAACTTCCGGACGCGGTGGTCGAAAAGACAAAACGGGATATCGGCGGCAGCAGCATGTTCGACGGTCCGAGTGCCGCGCAGCGGCACTTCGATGCCTTGAAGCGCATGCTGGACCGCAAGGAGCCGGACTACACGACGTAGAAGCTCGTCATGCGCGGGCTTGACCCGCGCATCTGTCGTCGTCCCTGCGAAAGCAGGGACACATAGCCACCGGCGTTAGCTGTTCGCGAAGGGCTTCTGCCACATCGCAAGAAACGAAAAACCTCGCGGTATGAGTCCCGGCCCAAGGCCGGGACGACGCTGTGGTACCTTGCCGACACACAACCTGACCTCATCCTGGGGAGCGCGCACTTGCGCGCGTCTCGAAGGATGAGAAACAGGCAATCTTTGTGTGTCCATGGTTCGAGACGCCGCTTTGCGGCTCACCATGAGGCTATGCCTACTGGCTCGCCCACACGATTCGCGCGATCCATTCGACGTCGCCGGCCGCCAGCGTGCGGTCGACATGAACGGGATTCAGCGATGCCAGCTCCAGCGTCTTCGCGGTCCGGCGCTTCAGCTCCTTGGCCATCACCTCGCCGCCGGTGGTTTTCAGCACCACGCGGTCGCCGCGCCGAATCGGGGTGCCCGGCGACACCACGATGACGTCGCCGTCGCGATAGGCCGGCTTCATCGAATCGCCGGATATCTCCAGCGCATAGGCGTGCTCGTCATTGACGGCGGGCAGCCCCACCTCGTCCCAGCCCTTGCCGACCGGGTATCCGCCATCGTCGAAATGGCCGCCGGCGCCCGCCTGCGCGAAGCCGAGCAGCGGCACCGACTGGACGGTCCGCGGGCTGTCGCCGATCAGCTGCACGAAGGTATCGATGGAGGTGTTGGTGGCGGCGAGTGACTTGGCAACCGATTCGGTGGATGGCCAGCGTTCGCGGCCTTCCGGGGTGATGCGCTTGGACTTGTTGAAGGTGGTGGGATCGAGCCCGGCGCGTTTGGCAAGCGCCGAGGTCGTGATGCCGGCGCGTTCGGCCAGCCGGTCCAGCGCGGTCCAGATCTGGTCGTGGGTGAGCATTCGCGGCGCTTTCGGAACTTTGGCCATGGCTCGTTCGGCTGCTAGGAATTATTACCTTAGTAATCCCGTTTCCGGCGCCGGTGCAAGGGACCGACAAGCGATCGACAAGGGACCGAAAGCGGCCCTTGAAGTGGGCAGGGTGCGCCGATACGGTCGGCGCACGATCCGGAAATTCCGGAAAAATCTCAAGAAACTCAATCCACAGGCGGGAATTTCGGGCACGTGCGCAGGATCTACAAAATCTGTCCGGCTTCGGCCTGGCGCGAGGCCGAGCGGCAGGGCGTGTACCGGGGCAGCGCCGATGATGCGCGCGACGGCTTCATTCATTTCTCGCTGCCAGCGCAGGTGGCCGAGACGGCAAGGAAGCATTTTGCCGGCCAGGCCGGCCTGTTCCTGATCGCGGTCGATGCCGACGCGCTGGGCGCTGCGCTGCGCTGGGAGCGGTCGCGCAACGACGAACTGTTTCCCCACCTTTACGGCGAACTCGATCTCGGCGCGGTCACCGGCGTACAGGAGATGCACGCGCGGTCGGACGGCTTCCACGACATCCCGGAGCTCACGCCGTGATCCGCGCCTTCGACGCCTTTTCCCTGCCGCTGCTGCGCTGGTTCGATCCGGAGGACGCGCACCGTCTGGCGATCCAGGGCTTGCGGCTGCTGCCGCCGGTCCGGCCGAGGCCGGACGATCCGAAACTGGCGGTGCGGGCTTTTGGCCTGAATTTCCCCAATCCGGTCGGTATGGCGGCGGGCTTCGACAAGAGCGCGGAAGTCTCCGATGCGCTGCTGCGGCTCGGTTTCGGCTTTGTCGAAATCGGCACGGTGACGCCGAAGCCGCAAACCGGTAACCCGCGGCCGCGGCTGTTCCGGCTGGAGCGCGACGAAGCCGTGATCAATCGCATGGGTTTCAACAATGACGGCGCCGATGCGGTGCTGCGGCGGCTCGCGGCGCGCGCGCATCATGGCGGCATCGTCGGGGTCAATGTCGGCGCCAACAAGGATTCGACCGATCGCGTCGCCGATTACGTCAAACTGATCGAGACCTTCGCGCCGGTGGCGAGCTATTTTACCGTCAACGTGTCGTCGCCGAACACGCCGGGCCTGCGCAATCTGCAGCAGGCGGCGGCCCTCGACGATCTGCTTGCAAAGGTGATCGACGCGCGCGAACGGGTGCGGCAGAGCGCCGGCGACTCGCCGGTGCTGCTCAAGATCGCGCCCGATCTCAGTCTCGCCGAACTCGACGATGTCGTTCATATCGCCCGCTCGCGCCGGGTCGACGGCATGATCGTGGCCAATACCACGCTGGCGCGGCCCGCGACCTTGCGCGAGACCAACCGCGCCAGGGAGCAGGGCGGTCTGTCGGGCCGGCCGCTGTTCCGGTTGTCGACGCGAATGGTGGCCGAAACCTATGTGCGCGCCGAGGGCGCGTTTCCGCTCATCGGCGTCGGCGGCATCGACTCCGGCGGCGCCGCGCTGACAAAAATCCGCGCCGGTGCCAGCCTGATCCAGCTTTATTCATCGCTGATCTACAAGGGGCTTGGCTTGGTCGAGGACATCAAGAACGACCTTGCCTCGACCCTGCTGCGCACCGGACGCGACTCGCTGTCGGAAATCGTCGGTGCCGATGCCGCGACGATTACAGCCGAGGACTGGCCGGTTTAGTGCTCCGCGAAGCAATCCAGCTTGCGGCGCAAAGAAAGAAGTTGGATTGCTTCGT
>JAYSPJ010000179.1:0-7231 GCA_043722155.1 Bradyrhizobium sp. | reverse complement strand
CCCGGCTCAAGGCCGGGACGACGAGGGAGTTATTGCCCTACCCCGTCAGCCCCGTCCCGCCGTAGAGCCACGCCAGATGCCCGTAGTAATCCTCCGAGGTCTTGGCGCCCATGATGGCGTTGCGGAGGCGGGCGTGTTCGCCCGCGGGGTGGTAGATGTGTTCGCCGATGGCGCGGGACTGCAGCTGGATGCGCGCGGTGCGCTCGAAGCGCTGCGAACAATAGCGCTCCAGCGCGCTCGCGTGATCGTCCGGATATTGCGACAGCATCTGCGACAGGCACACCGCATCCTCCAGCGCCATGCAGGCGCCTTGCGCGAAATACTGCAGCGTCGGGTGCGCGGCGTCGCCGAGCAGCACGACGCGGCCGTCGATCCAGCGTTGCAGCGGATCGCGGTCGCACAGCACCCAGAGCTTCCAGTTCTTGCCGTGGCGGATGATCTCCTTCGCCCGTTCATGGACATGGGCAAACCCCCGCATCACCTCGTCGTCGGAGACGGCTTGGCCCGCGACCGGCTCCGGCGCGTGGTTGTGATAGGTGACGACGAGGTTGAAGACTTTCCAGCCCGACAGCGGATAATGCACGATATGGCACTTCGGCCCGGCCCACAGCGTCGCCGCGTTCCAGCGCAAATCTTCCGGCATCTCCCCGGTCGGGATCACCGAGCGATAGGTGGAGTGGCCCGAAACGCGCGGCGGTCCGTCGGCGGCGACCGATTTGCGGATGTTCGACCACAGCCCGTCGGCACCGATCAGCAGCGATCCGGTCACGCGCTCGCCGGACGCCAGCCGCGCCGTCACCGATGTGCCGTCCTGATCGTAGCCGACCACCTCGGAGCTGACGCGCAGCCCGATCAGCGCGTGATCCTGGCAGGCCTTCAGTAACACGCCATGCAGATCACCGCGATGCACCACGGCATAGGGATTGCCGAACCGCGCGCGGAAGGCGTCGCGCAAATCGATATGGGTGATCTCCTCGGCGGTCAGCGCATCCATCAGCCGGAGCTGATCGATATAAACCGCCATGCCGCGCGTGGCCCCGCCGACGCCGAGATAGTCGAAGGCGTGGAAGGCGTTGGGCCCGAGCTGGATGCCGGCGCCGATTTCGCCGAGCGCCGACGCCTTCTCCAGCAGGATCGAGGCAATGCCTTTCTGCGCAAGGCCCAGCGCCGCGGCGAGGCCGCCGATGCCGCCGCCCGCGATCAGGACGGGCTTCTTGTCCCCCGCCGCCGCCATCAGCCCGATTTCCCGAGATGTTCGAGCGCGTCTTCGGCGCGCAGCGGCACCCGCGATGCCTCGTTGTTGAGATCGACCAGTTGCGTCAGCAGCGCCAGCAAGGTCTTGCGGTCAGCCGGTTTGAGCGGTTGCAGCATCCGCGCCTGGGCGCGCTGGACCGACGGTATGATGTCGCGCAGCAGCGCGGCGCCCGATTTGGTCAGATAGAGCAGTTTTGTGCGCTTGTCCCCGGGCGACGGCTTGCGCTCGATATAGGCCTTGGCCTCCAGCCGCTCGATCACGCTGCCGAGCGTGGAGCGGTCGAACGCGATCACGGCGGACAACCGCGTCGCATCGATGCCGGGATGGGTGCGGATCGAGACCAGCGAGGCATACTGCACCGGCGTCAGGTCGTGGGCCTTGCACTCCTCGACGAAGATCGCCACCGCGATCTGCTGCATCCGCCGGAACAGGTAGCCCGGCGCGGTGTAGACCGCGTCCATCGTGATGTCAGTTGATTTACTCGGCATCGGATTGCTTGTCCGGTGCGGCGTCCGCGAACGCCTTCATGGCCTGTGCCGCCGCTTCGGCCTGTAGCAGCCGCGGATAGGCCGAGACGTCGACGCCGAAGCGCCTTGCATTGAAAAGCTGCGGCACCAGGCAGAGATCGGCGATGGTCGGCGCTTTGCCGAAGCAGAACGGCCCGGGCTCTGTGGCGATCAAGGCTTCGCAGGCCGCAAGTCCCTCGCGATTGGCCCACGCCGCCCAGCCCGTCACCTGCTCCTCGGGCAGGCCGAGTTCGCGCAACCGCGCCAGCACTTTGAGATTCTGCACCGGGTGGGTATCGCAGGCCAGCACCAGTGCAAACGCGCGCACCCTGGCGCGGCGCAGCGGATCCTTCGGTAACAAGGCCGGCTGGGGATGGGTTTCCTCCAGCCATTCGACGATGGCGAGCGACTGGGTCAGCACCGCGCCGGCATCGTCCTGCAGCGCGGGGACCAGCCCCTGCGGGTTGATGGCGAGAAAGGCGGGATCGCGCTGTTCGCCCTTGCGAAGGTGGTGCGACAGGTGGTCCGCGCCCAGCCCCTTCAGATTCAACGCGATTCTGACCCGATAGGACGCGCTGCTGCGGAAATAGCCGTGCAGCTTCATGACGAACCTCCCCTGAAATCTTCTTGTCGGGTTGCAGTGCGGCGTTGACGCTATCCATATTGTAAGTATGCTGTCAATCAAGACAGCAAGAACCGCGCAAGAGAAACACCACGGGAGGCTCGTCATGGAAGCCGTACAGAAGACGCCGGAACGCGAGGCGTTCTACAAAAAGATCGACGGCGAGAATCTCTCGGCGCTGTGGAACGTGATGGGCGACCTGATCACGCCGGAGCCGAAGAGCGCCTGCCGGCCGCATCTGTGGAAATTCGACGCCATCCGCGACTACATGACCGAAGCCGGCAAGCTGATCACCGCCAGGGAAGCCACCCGGCGGGTGCTGGTTTTGGAAAATCCCGGACTGCGCGGGCAGTCGAAAGTCACGACCTCGCTGTTTGCCGGCGTCCAGATGGTGATCCCGGGCGACATCGCGCCGGCGCACCGGCACAGCCAGTCGGCGCTGCGCTTCGTGCTCGAGGGCAAGGGTGCCGCGACAGCCGTCGACGGCGAACGCACGCTGATGGAGCCCGGCGACTTCGTCATCACGCCGTCGATGACCTGGCACGACCATTCCAACGAAACCTCCGAGCCGATGTACTGGCTCGACGGCCTCGACATCCCGATGGTGCAGTTCTTCGACGCGTCCTTTGCCGAAGACTCCAAGGAAGACCAGCAGAAGATCACGCGGCCTCCCGGCGACAGTTTTGGGCGCTACGGTCACAACCTGCTGCCGGTCGACGGCAAGCGCACCTCCAAAACCTCGCCGATCTTCAACTATCCCTACAGCCACACCCGCGAGGCGCTGGAACAGGCCAAGGCGCGCAACGAGTGGGACGCCTGCCACGGACTGAAGTTAAGGTTCTCCAATCCCGAGACCGGCGATTTCGCGATGCCGACCATCGGCACCTTCATCCAGCTGCTGCCCAAGGGATTCAAGACCGCGCGCTATCGGGCAACCGACGCCACCGTGTTCGCGGCGATCGAGGGCAAGGGCCGTTCGCGGATCGGCGACCAGACCTTTGAATGGGGTCCGCGCGACCTGTTCGTGGTGCCGAGTTGGCAGTGGGTCACCCACGAGGCGGACGAGGATTCGGTGCTGTTCAGTTTCTCGGACCGCCCGGTGCAGCAGAAGCTGGACCTGTTCAGGGAAGATCGCGGCAATGCGTGAGCTAAGCCGTCATTCCGGGGCGATGCGAAGCATCGAACCCGGAATCTCGGGATTCCCCGGCGCGCAATTGCGCACCTGAGGTCTGGTGCTTGCGCACCATCCCGGAATGACGCCGGCACTCACCGCCAGTGCAATAGCCGCGTCTCCAGGAGATTGATCAGCTTGCCCACCGCCAGCCCGAACAGCGACAGCATGACGACCCCCGCCAGCAGCTGATCGGTCTGCATCAGATTGCCGGCCTGCAGGACAAAAGCGCCGATGCCGAATTCGGCGCCGATCATCTCGGCACTCACCACCAGCAGCAGCGCGACCGAGGCGGTGATACGGAAGCCGGCGAGAATCGACGGCAGCGCGCCCGGCCAGATCACCCGCCGCACGATCGAGCCAAACGGCACCCCAAAACTCTGCGCCATCCGGATCAGATTGCGTGGCACCGCATCGACGCCGCTATAGACCGAGATCGCGGTGGAGAAGAACACGCCGAGCGCGATGGTCGCGATCTTCGGCTCCTCGCCGATCCCGAGCCACAGGATCAACAGCGGCAGCAGGGCGATTTTCGGAATCGGAAACAACGCCGAAATAAAGGTGATGCCGACGCCGCGCGCGAGGCTGGAAAGCCCGATCGCGAAGCCGACCACGACCCCGGCCATGGTGCCGAGAATCCAGCCCGAGCCTATTCGCAGCACCGAAGCCGAGACGTGATGCCAGAGTGCGCCTGACATCGCGAGCTTCCAGATCGCAAGCCCGATCGCCGACGGCGGCGGCAGGAACAATGGATTGACCCAACCGGCGCTGCCGGCCAGCTGCCACAGCCCGATCACCGCCACCAGCGCGATCCAGCCGGAATAGCGGCCCGCTTTCGGCGTAAACCCCGCGCCGCGAAATGTGACGGGCCGCGGTTCGGTCGCACGATCGGTTTGCGGCGAATCCCTTGATGGCGCGCGGTCAAGCATGCTGGACCTCGCGCTCGGCTTCGACGGCCTGTTCGCGGATCAGCGACCACAGCTCGCTCTGCAGCGCCAGCAGCTTTTCCCGGGCCTGAATGTCGCCGCGCTCGCTGCGGGTCAGCGGAATGGCGACGACTTCGCGGATCCGCCCGGGCCGCCGCGACAGCACCACGATGCGGTCGGCGATCCGCACCGCCTCCTCGAGGTTGTGGGTGACATAGACCGCGCCCATCGATCCGTCGGCGAGCAATCCGACAAAATCCTCCATCAGCAGTTCGCGGGTCTGCGAATCCAGCGCCGACAGCGGCTCGTCCATCAAGAGGATCGCCGGTCTTACCGCCAGCGCGCGGGCAATGCCGACGCGCTGGCGCATGCCGCCGGACAATTGTTTGGGGTAGGCGCCGCGGAAATCCGACAGGCTGGTGCGGCGCAGCGCGTCAGCGACCACCGCACGGCGTTGATTCTCGGAAAGAGCTGCATGCAGCAGCGGGAATTCGACATTCTCCTCTACCGTGCACCAGGGCAGCAGCGCAAAATCCTGGAACACGAAGGTCAGCGGGTTGCGGCTGTCCGGCGGCGGCGCGCCGCGCCACTCCGCCCGTGCCGAACTCGGCTGCAGCAACCCCCCCAGGATCGACAGCAGCGTGCTCTTGCCGCACCCGGAGGGACCGACGATCGCGACCACCTCGCCCGACCGCACCGTGAACGACACGTCGTCGAGCACCTCGAGCGCGCCGAAGCGGTGGCTGATATGGTCTGATATCAGATCCATCTGGAATACCGGTCCCAATCCATGACTCCGTCATTCCGGGATGGTGCGCTGGCACCAGACCCGGAATCTCGAGATTCCGGGCCCGATGCTTCGCATCGCCCCGGAATGACAGATTCGATTGGCATCAGCATCAATCCGCCTTCACGAATTCCTTCGCGATGATCGCATCGACATTGAATCCCTTGTCGACAAATCCCTGCTCCTGCAGCCAGTCGATCTGGTTGGCGACGTTCCTGACGTCGAGCTTGCCGTCGGGATCTATATAGGCGCAGTTGCCGACCACCTGCTCGACCGGCAGATTGGTGTATTTGGCGATGATCTCAAGCAGCGGCCGGGTCTTGTCGTCGACCTGCGCCTTGCCGTCCTTGATCGAGGCCAGGATCACATCGTGATATTCGCGGTCGGCGCGGGCCAATGCCGCCAGCAGCCTGGTCACCAGCGGCTTGTTGCCGAGCGTTTTCGGCGAGGCGAAGACGGCGCCGAGCTGCCACGGCGTCTCGTCGCCGACCCAGCCAAGCAGTTTGGCGCCGCCGTCGTCGATCAGCTTGCGCGCGGTCGACACCGGCAGCAGGGCGGCATCGACGGTTTCGCCTTTCAGGGCGGCGGCGGCATTCGACAGCGACTGCAGCGGCAGTACCTTCATATCCGTGAGCTTGAAACCGTATTTGTCGGCGAGCAGGCCGAGCGAATAGTGGAAGCTGGAGCCGGTCTGCGTCACCGCGATGCGTTTGCCCGCGAGATCCCCAGGCGTCTTCAGGCCGCTCGCATAGGCGTTGTTGCTGGCGAAATAGCCGATCAGGGGATAGCCGGCTCTTTCGCGGCTCATGCCGCCGATCACCTTCAGGGTGCCCTTGCCGGCGAGATTATAGAGCCCGGCGGTGAAGGCGGTGATGCCGAAATCGACATCGCCCGATGCCGTCGCCACCGCGATCGGCTGCGCCGCATCGAAGAATTTCAGCTCGATATCCAGCCCGGCTTCCTTGAAATAGCCCTTGTCCTGCGCGATGAACACCGGCGCCGAGGATGACAGCCTGAGCACGCCGACCTTGGCTTTCAGCGGATCGTCGGCTTGCGCGATTCCGGTCGCCGCCAAAGCCATCAGGCCCGCCAGTGCGAGCCGCACAAATCCCTTCATCCCGTTTTCTCCGTCTTTATTACAGCCCTTCGGGCACGCTCTGGTCCCGCCCGATAAAGGCGCCCTGCCGCTTCAACGCTTGTTGCAACTTTTCCACCGCGATGTCGCGCGGAATCGTGTTGCCGCCGAGCGCCAGCGCCGCGGCTGACCCGGCGGCCTCGCCCATGGCAAAACAGGCGCCGGAGACGCGCGCCGCCGACTGGCCGTCATGGGTCATCGAGGCGCAGCGCCCGGCCACCAGCAAATTGTCGATGCCGTCAGGCGTCAGCATCCGATACGGCAATTCGTTGAAGCCGCGCGATTCCGGGATCGGCGGGAACTTGAAGATCACGTCGCCGGCGACATGGGATTCCATCGGCCAGCCGTTGACGCCGATACTGTCGTCGAACGAGGCGCAGCCGAGCACGTCCTCGCCGCTCAACATATGGCCGCCGACCACGCGGCGGGTTTCGCGGATGCCGAGCTGCGGCGGCAGGTCGACGATATAGGATTTTTCGAATCCCGGCACCGTGCGCAGGAAATTGAAGGCGGCGACCGCCTGGCGGCGGCCATCGATTTCGCCGCGGGTGAGATCGTCCGGTTCGAGCCCGTTGATCGCGGTGCCGTCCTCGCGCGACAGCTGGGTGAAATTGACCCGCCACTCGATCGCCGAGCGCTGCGGCCGCACGATCGCGGCCTTGCGCGGGAAATGATGGGTGCCGGCGGCCTCGGCCGCTTCCATCAGCCCCGGGATGGTCCGCCAGGCGTCGCCGGCCTTTTCGGGATCGATGCCGTTGAGCCGGAACATCATCGAGGGATAAAGCATGCTGCCGGCGTTATCGCCGACCTCGAAGCGCGCCCCGGCCCA
>JAYSPJ010000178.1:0-1852 GCA_043722155.1 Bradyrhizobium sp. | reverse complement strand
CGGCAGAGCTGGCCGCCCGGCCGGTTGACGTGATCGTCGGCTCCCGCGGCCCGGCACCCGGCCTTGCGGCAAAAGCGGCGACCTCAACGATCCCGGTCGTGTTCCAGACCGGCAGCGACCCGGTGGAAATCGGCCTCGTCGCCGGCATGAACAAGCCGGGCGGCAATGTCACCGGCGTCACCCGAATGTCCAGCGCTCTGATCGCGAAGCGACTCGGAATCATCCTGGAGCTGGTGCCGAGGACATCTGCGATCGCACTGCTGGTGAATCCGAACGGCCCCCAGACCGTAGAGCAGGTGCGCGACATGCAGGAGCCAACGCGAGCGCTAGGGTTGCAGCTTCACATCGTGAGGGCCAGCAAGGAAAGCGAACTCGGCGCCGCCTTCGCGGAAGCCAGGCAAAGTAACGCTGAGGCGCTGATCGTCGCCACCGACAATCTCTTTATCGGTCTGCGCGACACGATCATTGCGCTGGCCGCCCGGCATGCGCTTCCGGCGATGTATTTCGAGCGCGAGTCGGTGGTGGCCGGCGGTCTAATGAGTTATTCGGCCAGCCTCGCGGACTCGTTCCGCCAGGTCGGCGTCTATGTCGGCCGCATCCTCAAGGGTGCCAAGCCTGCTGATCTTCCGGTTCTGCAGCCTGACAAATTTGAACTGGTCATCAATCTCAAAACCGCCAAGGCGCTCGGCCTCGGCGTGCCGCCGACGCTGCTCGCGACCGCCGACGAGGTGATTGAATGAAACGCCGCGAGTTCATCCTGGCTCTCGGCGGCGCTGCAGCCGCCTCTTCGTTCTCCCGGCCGCGCGCCGCGCGGGCTCAGCAAGCGGGCCGGGTGCCCCGGCTCGGCGTACTCTGGCACGCGACCCGCGCCGAGGAAGAAAAGGGCCCGTTGATCATGTTTCGGCGCGCGCTCAAGGCGGTCGGTTATGTCGAAGGCGAAAACATCAGTGTGGAGCACCGCTATCCGAATGAGGACCCGGTGCTGTTCAAGCAATATGCCCAGGAGCTGACGGCGCTGAAGCCTGACGTTGTGGCGGCGGTGACGCGACCGGCAACCGTTGCCATGATCCAGGCGACCACGACCATCCCGATCGTGTTCATCGTGGTGCCCGATCCGATCGGCAGCCATATCGTCGGCAACCTCGCGCACCCGCAGGGCAATGCCACCGGCCTTTCGACAATGGCGGTCGAGCTGACGCCGAAGCGGATGGAGATCCTGAAGGAGGCTATCCCGGGCCTTTCGAAGCTGGCCCTGATCGTCAATATGAGCGACCCGGACGGCGCCAAACGCTATGTCGATGTCGCGCAGGAGGCTTCGAAGGCGCTTGGCCTGACCGTCGAGCGCTTCGAGGTGCGCGAAGGGGCGGATTTCGAGGGTGTGTTCGAGCGGATTTCGCAGGCCCGGCAGCAGGCGGTGGTGTTGGCACAGGACGGCATGTTCTTCGCCGAACAGCGGCGCATCAGCGACATCGCCCTGCGGCACCGGATGCCGGTCATCGCCTTCGCCAGGGAACTGAGCGTCTCCGGCATGCTGATGTCGTACGGCCCGAGCATTCCCAATATCTTCATGCGGTCCGGCGTGTTCATCGACAAGATATTGAAGGGTGCAAAGCCATCCGACCTTCCGGTGGAGCAGCCGGCCAAATTCGAACTCTTCATCAACGGCAAGACCGCCAAAGCGATGGATCTCGACCTGCCGCCGACCCTGCTCGCGACCGCCGACGAGGTGATCGAATGAAGCGGCGGGAGTTCATCGCGTTGGTTGGCAGCGCCGCGATGAGCATGCCGCTCGCGGCGCGCGCGCAGCAGCCGGGCGGCATAAGGCGCGTCGGGGTCCTCATGCCGCTTGCTG
>JAYSPJ010000177.1:0-3595 GCA_043722155.1 Bradyrhizobium sp. | reverse complement strand
TGCGGCGGGTCGCTGTCGATGATGGACGCGGGCGTTCCGCTCAAGCGCCCGGTCGCCGGCATCGCCATGGGGCTGATCCTCGAAGGCAAGGATTTCGCGGTCATCAGCGACATCCTAGGTGACGAAGATCACCTCGGCGACATGGACTTCAAGGTCGCCGGTACCAGCGAGGGCATCACCAGCCTGCAGATGGATATCAAGGTCGCCGGGATCACCGAGGAGATCATGAAGGTCGCGCTCGGCCAGGCCAGGGACGGTCGCATTCACATCCTCGGCGAGATGGCGAAGGCGTTGACCAACGCCCGCGCCGAACTCGGCGAATACGCGCCGCGGATCGAGACCTTCAAGATCCCGACCGACAAGATCCGTGAAGTGATCGGCACCGGCGGCAAGGTGATCCGCGAGATCGTCGAGAAGACCGGCGCCAAGGTCAACATCGAGGACGACGGCACCGTCAAGGTCGCCTCCAACGATGGCGAGGCGATGAAGGCTGCGATCAAGTGGATCAAGTCGATCGCCTCCGATCCGGAGCTCGGCCAGATCTATGACGGCACCGTGGTCAAGGTGATGGAGTTCGGTGCGTTCGTGAACTTCTTCGGCGCCAAGGACGGCCTGGTTCACATCAGCCAGCTCGCTTCGGCGCGCGTGCAGAAGACCTCCGACGTCGTCAAGGAAGGCGACAAGGTCAAGGTCAAGCTGCTCGGCTTCGACGATCGCGGCAAGACGCGTTTGTCGATGAAGGCGGTCGATCAGGTGACCGGCGAGGATCTCGAAGCCGGCCAGAAGACCGAGGCGCCGGCGCGCGAAGCCGCCGGCGAGTAATCGTCGCAACGATGAGAGACGACGAAGGGCGGCTTTTCAGCCGCCCTTTTTGTTTGCTCACGTGAACGCCCGATCACATCTCGATGATCGACATGCGCGGTTCCGCCGCAGGGTCTGCCGAAACCGCCGGCACACCCGGCGCGTAATTATCACTCGCGCTCGCGCCGGCCGCACGCAGCCGGGAGTACAAAAATCGAATTTTCTTCAATCGCCGACCCCGTCCGTTACCATGTTCCTCATCGAGCAGCCCATGCTCGCCACAGCCAGGGAGACCTCTCATGTCCGCACTATCCCGTCGCCGTCTCGTCACGATGGCCGCAGGCATCGTCGCCGTCGCCGCCACGCCACGCGCGGTATTTGCCCAGGCGCCCGCCGCGGCTCCCGCTGCTGCGCCCGCGGCGGCAGGCCCCTTCGTACTCCCGCCGCTGACCTATCCAACCAATGCGTTCGAGCCCCACATCGATGCCAGGACCATGGAAATCCACCATGACCGGCATCATGCCGCCTATGTCACGAACCTCAACAATATCGCCAAGACCAACCCGCAGCTCGGCAGCAGCGCTATCCCGAACGTGCTCGGCAACCTCAACGCCCTGAACGACGACATCAAATTCGCGGTGCGCAACAATCTCGGCGGCCACGCCAATCACACCATGTTCTGGGAGATCATGGGACCGAACGGCGGCAAGCCCGAGGGCGAGGTGCTGGCCGCCATCGACAAGGATCTCGGCGGCATGGAGAAATTCCAGAACGACTTCAACGCCGCGGGCGGGCGTCAGTTCGGCTCGGGCTGGGTGTTCGTCACCGTCACCAAGGAGGGCAAGCTCGCGATCGAGACCCGACCCAACCAGGACAGTCCGATCATGGACGGCAAGCGTGCCTTGATGGGCAACGACGTCTGGGAGCATGCCTATTATCTCAACTACCAGAACCGCCGCGCCGATTACCTCAAGGCGTGGTGGAACACGGTGAACTGGAGCAGGATCGCCGAGCGTTACGCCGCCGCGAAGGCGGGTACGTTGGGGGTGTAGTCACTAACTTTCGGCATCTCCTCGTCATTGCGAGGAGCAACGCGACGAAGCAATCCATTCTTCTCGTCAAGAAGGTGGATTGCCTGGCTTCGCTCGCAATGACGATCCCGTCGGAGCGCTACCCGCATCGACGCTCTCCTTCACCACCTCGCCCAGCGCCGCATAATCCGCCTTGCGCGGCGAGGTGCGGCGGAACACGAGGCCGATGCTGCGGCCGGGTTGCGGATTTTCCAGGCGCAGGAATCTTACCCGCGTGTCGCGCCGCTCGACGTCGGCAGCGATCTGCGGAATCAGCGTGACACCATAGCCGCCCGCGACCATCTGCATCACGGTGTTCAGGCTGCTGGCGCCGAACACGGTGCCCCCGCCGGCGCCGCTGCGGCCTCGCGTTGCGGTCGCGCAAAACGCCAGCGCCTGATCGCGCAGGCAGTGGCCGTCCTCGAGCAGGATCAGCCGGCTCTGATCGATGTCTGCAGCGGCCACCCGCGCGGTCTCCCGGCGCGGATCGCTCGCCGGCACCGCCAGCAGGAACAGATCCTCGAACAGGGCCATCGTCGCGATGTCGGGCTCGGTCACCGGTAGAGCGAGCATCGCCGCGTCGAGCACGCCGCTCTTGATGTCCTCGATCAGCTGCCGGGTCTGGGTTTCCCGCAGCTCCAGCTGCAATTCCGGAAACCTGCTCTGCAGCAGCGGGAGAATCCGCGGCAGCAGATACGGCGCCAGCGAGGGAATGACGCCGAGCGTCAGCCGCCCGGTCAGCAGGCCGCTACGATGACGGGCAAAATCGACCAGGTCGCGCGAGGCCGTCAGCACGTCCTCGGCCCGCCGGGCGATCTCGCGCCCGACATCGGTCAGCATCACATCGCCCGGCCGCCGCTCCACCACGGCGACGCCGAGCGTACGCTCCAGATCGCGGATCTGCATCGACAGCGCGGGCTGGGTCACGGAACAGGCCTCGGCGGCGCGGCCGAAATGGCCGTGCTTGGCGAGCGCCGAGAGATAACGGAGCTGTCGAAGCGTGATCATTCCGATCAGATAAACTGATCGAGAGCTCAAGACAATTCGACTGGACCTGATGTTAGATATCTTCCAAAGTGGGGGTCCAGCGAATTTGGCGAGAGGCGCCAATCCCGCGGATCCCGGCTGACGTGATTGTTCCAGGTCAATGCGTCTCGGTCTCCCCGTTGGTCAAATGCGCGCCCCGCCCCACCTGCCGGAAGGAACAACAGCCGTGGCTGACCGCCCCCGATTGACGACCGGCGCCGCCAGCGAACCCGGTGCGGCCGATGCGGAGCGCAACGTGCGCGGCTTCGCTCTGAAATTCCAATAGTTCCATACGGAACAACTCGAAGAAGATTACAGAACACGATCGGAGAGAACCATGGACGCCAAGACTGACGACAGCGCCGGCAAGTGCCCGGTCGCGCACACGACTACCGCCAAGGCCAACCGCGACTGGTGGCCGAACCAGCTGAACCTCCAGGTTCTGCACCAGCACTCTGCCCTGTCCAATCCGATGGACGAGGCGTTCAACTACGCGGACGAGTTCAAGAAGCTCGACATGGAGGCCCTGAGGAAGGACCTCCTCGCGCTGATGACGGATTCGCAGGAGTGGTGGCCGGCCGACTTCGGCCATTACGGGCCGCTGTTCATCCGGATGGCGTGGCACAGCGCAGGCACGTACCGCACCGGCGACGGCCGCGGCGGCGCCGGTGCCGGGCAGCAGCGCTTCGCGCCGCTCA
>JAYSPJ010000176.1:0-5919 GCA_043722155.1 Bradyrhizobium sp. | reverse complement strand
TCCATGGGATCGAGCCGCGGGCCTTCTCCGGCTTCGAACCGTACCGAACGGCCGAGCGCGTAGGGGATGACCAGAATATCCGAAAAGATGATGGCGGCGTCGAAGTGGAAGCGGCGGATCGGCTGCAGCGTCACCTCGGCGGCATATTCCGGCGTGAAGCACAGATCGAGAAAGCCGCCGGCTTTGGCGCGCAATTCGCGGTATTCCGGCAGATAGCGCCCGGCCTGCCGCATCATCCAGATCGGCGGAACCGGCTGCCTGCGGCCGGAGAGAACTTCGATAAAGGGTTTGCTGGCCGGGGTCTGGGTCAAGCGTGGTTCCGCGATGGTTCGACGGTGTAAATCGCCGCTCCTGATACACTGTCGCAGCGGTCTTGGCCACGGTAACCGGGCAACGGTTCCTCCCGCAAACCGGCGCTTTCCTTCAGTCGACGCTGACGCCGCTGGCCTTGATCGGCACCGCCCATTTGGCGATCTCGCTGGCCACGAATTTTTCGAGATATTCCGGCGTGGTGCGATCGGCGGACACGAATTTCAGGCCGGCGCTTTCGAGTTTTTCGCGCACGGCAGGGGTCTTCATGGCCTCGACGGTGGCGAGATTGAGCTTCTTGACGATGGCGTCGGGCGTGCCCCTGGGCAGGAAGAATGCGTTCCAGGTATAGGCCTCGACTTCAAAACCCTGTTCGATCGCGGTCGGAACGTCAGGCAGCACCGGCGAGCGCTCCCTGGTGAGGATCGCAATCGCCTTCACCGTGCCGCCGTCGATCTGCGGTTTCGCCGTGGTGATGATGTCGCAGAGGTAATCGACACGGCCGCTCATCAAATCCTGCATCGCCGGGTTGGCGCCGCGGTAGGGCACGTGGACGATGTCGAGCCCGGTGATCATGTTGACCAGCGCGCAGCCCAGATGAATCGCCGAGCCGGTGCCCGCGGAAGCGAACTGCATCTTGTCCTTGTTGGTTTTGGCGTAGGCGACGAACTCCTTCATGTTCTTGACGGGAAGGTCCTTGCGCGCCACCAGCACCAGCGGCGCTTCGACCATCAAGGCAACAGGGGCGAAATCCGTCGTCGAATTATAGGCGGGCTTCTTGAACAGCGTCTGGTTCTGCGCCTGCGTTCCGACGGTGCCGAGCAGGAACGTGTAACCGTCGGGGGCGGCTTTGGCGACCCGGTCGGCGCCGTTCATGCCGCCAGCGCCGCCGATATTCTCGATCACGACGGACTGCCCCAGAATTTCACCCATGCGCTGCGCGAACAGCCGCGCCAGCACGTCGTTCGGCCCGCCGGCGGCGAACGGATTGATCATGGTGATCGACCGCGCCGGCCATTCCTGGGCCGAGACGCTCGCCGTGCCTGCAAGCGAGACGACGGCAACGAGCGCGATGACGATTTTCCGCATGGTTTCCTCCGAATTCTTCTTTGTGTTTCTGTCTCAGACGAACGAGATCGCTTCGGCCATCTCGAGGATACGCCGGATTTCGACCAGCGCGCGCTCGAGGTCGGCTTCGGTGGCGGGTGCGCCGAGGCACAGCCGGACGCCAAGGCTTTCGTTTTCCATTCGCCGCAGTGCCCCGGGCGGGGCGAGCGTGATGCCGGCTTGGGCTGCCTGCGCGATCAGCGCCGCCAGCGTGCGGCCCGCGGGCAACGGCAGCCAGAGATGAAAGCCCGGAACCGCGTTCGCGGCCGGCAGCCATTCCTTCAGAACCCGCCGCGCGATGGCGTCGCGCGCGACGGCCTTGTCGCGCTTCAGTCGAGCCTGCCGGGCCAGCCCGCCATTTTGGATCAGCCGCGCTACCACTTCGGCCATCACGGGCACCGCCATCCAGCCGGTGGCGCGCAGCGCGTTGATCGTGCGATCGCGAAACGCTTCCGGAGCGATCATCGCGGCGATACGAAGCCCCGGCGCGAGGCATTTGGCGAAACTGACGATGTAGAAGCTGCGTTCGGGAATGAGGCGCGAGATCGGGGCGAGAGGCGGCGACAGCAGATAGCCGTAGGCATCATCCTCGAGCAGATAGCCGTCGTGCCGGCGCACGATCTCGGCGATCTCCTGCCGCCGGGCCAGCGGCATCACCGATCCTGTCGGCGTCTGCAGCGTCGGCATGCAATAGAGCACGCGCGCGCCGGTCTCGGCAAACGCGCGATCGAGATTTTCCGGGATTAGCCCGTGCGCGTCGGTGGCGATGCCGTGCAGGCGATAGTCCGACTGCGCCGACAGCGCGAGCATGCCGGAATAGGTGTAGCTTTCGGTCAGCACGGTATCCTCGGACGCTGCGACCATGCCGAGCGCGATCGACAGCGCATGCTGCCCGCCATGCGTGATGAAGAGTTGGTCGGCATCGGTGGTGACGCCGAGCGAGGTCAACCACAGCGCCATCGCCTCGCGATGCCTTCGCAAACCCTGGTGCGGCAGATATCCGAGCAGGTTCGACAGCTCGCCGTCGGCGACGATGTCTGACAGCACGGATGAAATGACGTCGTCCTCGCCGGTATAGGGCGGGACATTCAGCGCCAGGTTGATCGTGGCTTCCGACGCGCCGGGACCGCGCGCTTCCGGCCGCCGCCGTTGCACGAAGGTGCCGCGGCCGACCTCGCCCGAGATCAGGCCGCGCTGCTCGGCCTCCGCATAGGCTTTTGAAATGGTCCCGACGCTGAGCTCGAGTCGCTGCGCCATGTCACGCTGCGGCAATAGTCGCATCCCGGGCTTGACCCGGCCGGAGCCGATATCGGCCTCCAGCGCGACAACGAAGGCGAGATAGCGCGGTCCGGGGAGCGAAGCGAGGCTGGGTACCCAGTCGGTCATTTCTCATTATCCGCGGACGTCGTTGCGGGCGTTGGTTGATGATTTCGTTGAGTAGTACAATTTAGATATTGTTGCAATATTTGATACAGGCCCGCGGGATCGCGCGCCGGCGTCGCCGCCGATTTGAGGCGCGACATACCTGCAAGCGGCTGTTTTGCATGCAATTCACCGCATGCTCTGACAGCTTCATTTGTTCAATTGAACCAACTCAATCGTGCATATTTTGTCCGATTGCCTCAGTTTGTGTTTGACAATTTCCCTCGCCGGCTTCTATCGTTTCTGCCAAGGCAGCGGTGCTCACAAGCTGCCGGTCAAAACGGGGAGCGTGCGTTGATTTACGAAATCCGGGTCTATGAAGCCGCCGAAGGCTGCGCCGAGGCGATGCGCCGGCGGTTTGCCGAAAATGTTGCGACCCGGTTTTTCCCCCGTCACGGCATCGAACTGGTCGGCGCGTTCACCGCGCCCGACGAAGACGGCCGCCTCACTTATATGACGCGCTTCGCCGACGAAGCCGCGCGCAAGCAAGCCTGGGCAGCGTTCGCCGCCGATCCGGAGTGGGCGGCGGTGAAAGCATCAAGCGAACCCGACGGGCCGCTGCTGAAAAGCCAGACCGTCTCGGTGTTGTCGCCGGCGATCGCCGGCTTGCCGCTGGGCTAGCGAATGAAACCCGCACCCTTCGACTATGTCAGGCCGGAGACGCTGGCCGAAGCCTGCGCGCTACTGGCTAGCGACGAGGACGCGCGGCTGATTGCCGGAGGACAAACGCTGGTGCCGATGCTGGCGATGCGGCTGGCGCGTCCGGCAAGACTGATCGATATCTTGCGACTGCCGGAGCTTGCGGGTATCCGCGAAGAAAACGGCGCCGTCATTGTCGGCGCCACCACGCGCCAGGCGCAGGCCGAACGCGATCCCGTGATCCGGGCATCGGTGCCGATGCTGGCGCGGGTGCTGCCATGGGTCGGACATCCACCGACCCGCAACCGCGGCACCGTCGGCGGTTCGATCGCCAACGCGGATCCGTCGGCCGAGATTCCGCTGGTCGCCGTCACGCTTGGCGCCGAGATCCTGCTGGCGACCCCGGATGGCCCGGCATCGATGCCATCGGATGATTTCTTTATCGGGCCGATGCTGACGACGATCGGGCAGGGCGAGTGCGTGCGCGCGATCCGCTTTCCGGTCTGGCCGCACCAGCGCATCGGCACAGGATTCTTCGAGATCAGCGCACGCCGCTCGGACTTCGCCTTTGTCGCGGCCGCCGCTCAGGTCGCGCTCGACGAGGAGGGGCGCTGCCTCGACGTCGCGCTCGGCGTCGGCGGTGTCGGCGACCGGCCGTTGCGGCTGGATGTATCGTCGCTGCATGGCGCCAGGCTCGATGCGGCCTCGATAAGCGCAGCCGTCGATGCCGCATCCGGCGACATCGACGCGATGAGCGATCTGCACGCCAGCGCCGCCTATCGCCGCCGCGTCGCCGGCGTGCTTTGCGTCCGTGCCCTCGAACAGGCGCGCGACAACGCCGCCGCGACATCTGAGAAAGGCGCGCGATGAAAGTCGAATTGCGCATCAACGGCGTCAATCGTTCCGCCGATATCGAGCCGCGCAAGACGCTGCTTGATGCCCTGCGCGAGAATTTTCTGCTCAACGGCACCCATGCCGGCTGCGAGCATGGCGTCTGCGGTGCCTGCACGGTGCTGGTCGATGGCGAGCCCGTGCGATCCTGCCTGATGTTCGCGGTGCAGGCCGACGGTTATGCGATCACCACCATCGAGGGTCTCGCGCCGGCGCCGGGCGAACTCAGCGTGATCCAGGATGCCTTCTGCGAAACCCACGGCCTGCAATGCGGCTACTGCACCTCAGGTATGGTTCTGGCCGCGCACGCGCTGTTGCAGAAAACTGTGACACCGACGCGCGAGGACATTGTCGAGGCGATCTCCGGCAATATCTGCCGCTGCACCGGTTACGGCCAGATCATCGAGGCGGTCGAGTTCGCCGCCGCGCGGTTGCGGATCGCCAATACGCCGCGCCCGGCAGCGCCGGCTGAAAAACCCGTCGTGGAGGCGAAATGAGCGCCGATCCCGCGGCCTTCCGCTTTGTTTCGACCAACCGGCGCGTTCGCGAGGACCGCCGCTTCGTGGCCGGTCACGGCCACTTCGTGGCCGATGTCGCGCTCGAGGGCCTGCTCCATGTCGCGATCCTGCCGTCGCAGTATCCGGCCGCGCGCATCGTCGCGATCGACGCCTCGGCGGCGCTGGCGATGCCCGGCGTGCATTATGTTCTGACGGGCGATGAGCTCGCCGCCGCGACCGATCCGCTGATGAACGGGCTGGACACGCCGAACGTGCGGCGCCATCCGCTCGCGGTCGGACAGACCCGCTATGCCGGCGAATGGGTGGTGGCCGTTGTGGCCGAGACCCGCGCGCTGGCCGAGGACGCCAGCGAAAAAGTCCGCGTCATTTATGAGCCACTGCCGTTCGTGATGAACGCGGAAGAAGCCCTGCAGCCGGGCAGCCCGCCGGTGCACCCGGCGCATGGCTCCAACGTGCTGCTCGACCGCACCTTCGTGTGGGGCGAAGTCGAAAAACATTTTGCCGAGAGCCCGCGCCAGCTGTCGTTCCGCGTCACCTGGGGACGCAGCTCCACGGTGCCGATCGAGACTTTTGGGGTCGCTGCGTCCTGGGATCCATGGCGCGACATGCTGGATGTGTGGGCCTCGATCCAGATGCCGAAATATCCCGATCAGATCGCGCGCGCCCTGCGGATCCCCGCCAATAACGTCCGTGTCCACCAGGACGTCGACGTCGGCGGTAGCTATGGCGTCAAGCGCGGCATCAAGCAGACCGTGCTGGTGGCGCATCTGGCGCGGCGGCTCGGCCGCCCGGTGCGCCTGATCGAGGACCGGCTGGAAAACATGCGCGGCGGCGACGCTCACGGCCCCGAGCGCATTTTCGACGTCGATGTCGCCTTCAACGATGACGGCATCGTCAAGTCGATGAAGATCCGCGCGCTGGACAATGCCGGCGCCTATGCCGGCCGCGCGCCGTTCCAGCTGGGCAAGCCGATCGGCGCCATCGTCGGTCCCTACCAGATCGAAAGCGTGCAGTACCGCGCGCAGTCGGTCAC
>JAYSPJ010000175.1:0-1562 GCA_043722155.1 Bradyrhizobium sp. | reverse complement strand
ATGCCGCAGCCGCTTGCCCGCATCATCGAACAGCTCAAGCGCGAACCTTCGCGCACCGGCTCCATCGTCATCACGGTGTTCGGCGACGCCATCGTGCCGCGCGGCGGCTCGGTCTGGCTCGGCACGCTGCTTGAATTCTTCAAGGCGATCGACATCGACAGCGGCGTGGTGCGCACCGCGATGTCGCGGCTTGCCGCCGATGGCTGGCTCGAACGCCACAAGGTCGGCCGCAACAGCTTTTACCGGCTGGCCGGGAAGGGGCGGCAGACCTTCGATGCTGCAACCCGGCACATCTATGATCCGCAAGCCTCCGAATGGACCGGGCGTTTCGAACTGCTGCTGATCGGCAACGGCGGCGACCGGGACGCGTCCCGCGAGGCGCTGAAGAATGCCGGCTTTGGCAGCCCGCTGCCGGGCGTGTGGGTCGCGCCGTCAGGCGTGCCGATCCCGGAGGAAGCCGCAACTGCGATTCGTCTGGAAGTTTCCGCCGAGGATGACAGCGGACGCCGCTTGCTCAGCGAGAGCTGGCCGCTTGATCGCACCGCCGACGCCTATCTGAAGTTCATGAAAACCTTCGAGCCGTTGCGCGGCTGGCTCGGCCGCCGCGACCGCCTGTCGGACATCGACGCCTTCACCGCGCGGATCCTGCTGATCCATCATTACCGGCGGGTGGTGCTGCGCGACCCGCTATTGCCGACGGCCTTGCTGCCGGCGGACTGGCCGGGCCGGGCCGCCCGAAAACTCTGCGGCGAGATTTATCGCGGGGTGCTTTCAGCGTCGGAACAATGGCTTGACCGTAACGGAACCAGCGAGGCCGGGCCGCTGCAAGCGGCGGGCAAGGAGCTGGCGCGCCGGTTCGGAGATTCGTAATTATGTTACAAGAATTACTTGAGTTATGCATGTTCTGATATATGTTGGAGGCCTCCCGGGAGATCGGCCATGTACACGCAGGCGCTCAACACGTCCGACGCTGATGACCGTCATATCGAGGATGCCGCGCGCGCCGCAGCGTTCCAGGCGCGGATCGATGCCGAAGAGCGCATCGAACCGAACGACTGGATGCCGGCGGCCTATCGCAAGACGCTGACGCGGCAGATCTCGCAGCACGCCCATTCCGAAATCGTCGGCATGCTCCCGGAAGGCAACTGGATCACGCGCGCGCCGTCGCTGCGCCGCAAGGCCGCACTGCTCGCCAAGGTGCAGGACGAATGCGGCCACGGGCTCTACCTGTATGCCGCCGCGGAGACGCTCGGCGCCTCGCGCGAGGAACTGGTCGACCTGATGCTGGCAGGCAAGGCAAAATATTCCTCGATCTTCAATTACCCGACCCTGACCTGGGCCGACATCGGCGTGATCGGCTGGCTGGTCGACGGTGCCGCGATCATGAACCAGATCCCGCTGTGCCGCTGTTCCTACGGTCCCTATGCGCGCGCGATGATCCGGGTCTGCAAGGAGGAATCCTTTCACCAGCGGCAGGGCTACGAAATCATGCTGACGCTGGCGCGCGGTTCCGAGGCGCAGAAGACGATGGCGCAGGACGCCCTGAACCGCTGGTGGTGGCC
>JAYSPJ010000174.1:0-3148 GCA_043722155.1 Bradyrhizobium sp. | reverse complement strand
GATCCGATCGAGACCGAGGTTAGGGCTCGAGCGCGTGAGTTCGTCGAAGAGCTGATCCGCGGCGAGCTTGACGCTGTGCTGGCACGCCCGCGTTACGGGCGAAGCCAGATGGCTGGCAGCGAAGCAAGAGCGGGCGTTGCGGGCCACCGCCACGGCAGCCGGACGCGGTCGCTGACAGGCACGTTCGGGCCGATCGAGATCGCGGTGCCGCGCGCCAGGCTGACCACGTCCGAGGGAAAGACGGCGGAATGGAAGAGCCAGGCGCTGCGGGCCTATCAGCGGCGCACCCTCGCCGCCGACGCGCTGATCGCCAGTACGTATCTCGCCGGCACCAATACGCGGCGGGTGCGTCGCGCGCTCGCGGCCTTGTTCGGCGGGACGGTCGGCAAGGACACGGTGAGCCGGACGTGGCGCAAGGTGAAGAGCGATTGGGACGCCTGGAACACCCGCTCACTGGCCGAGGAGCCGATCGTGCGCCTGATCCTGGACGGCACCGTCGTTCGCGTGCGGCTCGACCGCAAAGCGACCTCCATCTCGCTGCTCGTCGTTCTCGGTGTGCGCGAGGACGGCCAGAAGGTGCTGCTCGCGATCAAGAGCATGGGCGGCGAGAGCGCCGAGGCCTGGCGCACGGTCCTCGACGATCTCATCAAGCGCGAGCTGCGGCGACCCGAGTTCCTCATCGTCGACGGCGCGCCGGGACTCGACAAGGCCATTGCCTCCGTCTGGGACGGCGTGTCGGTCCAACGCTGCACAGTTCATAAGCACAGAAACCTTTTCGCGCATGCCCCCGAGCGACTGCATGACGAGATCACCGCGGATTACAACGACATGATCTACGCGGCGACACCTGAGGAGATCGAGATCCGCCGCAAGGCCTTTATCCGCAAATGGAGGCTCAAGCATCGCGCTGTTGCCGACAGCCTGGAGGAGGCGGGAGAACGCTTGTTCACCTTCACCCGCCTGCCGCCGAGCCAATGGCGCAGCGTACGCACCACCAATGCGATCGAGCGGTTGCACGAGGAATTCAAGCGGCGGATCAAGACGCAAACCGTGCTGCCGTCGGCCGACACCGCTGCGATGTTGTTCTGGGCGCTGCTCGCCTCCGGTCAGATCAACATGCGCAAGGTCGATGGTTGGCAGACGCTCGCCACAAAGCCTATCGATCAGCCGATTGACCTTGCAGCCTGAAACGATATCTTCATGTTACCGGAGAGCGCGCCACACCGAATTCCAACCACATTCCGGACGGCACCAGCCGCTTCGTAAGCAACCTTTTAGCTGGAATTCTAAAGCGTGTTTTTCAGTCCACCTCGTTTATTGATTTGCTAATAGTTGGGACTTTCCTCAGTGCGTCGAAAAAGATGGGTTTGAATATCATTGGCTGCGCAGCGCCTTGATTCCTTGCGACAAGCAATTCCGTGCGATCCTGAGACAAAGCAATAAAAATTGTGGCCGGGGCGCCGTTTGTTCTACTCCAACCATTTAAACTTCCTAAGGATAGTGGCGAGAGAAAACGGCGCACGTCTTCAGCCTCGGTTACGATCTCGCTAATCGCTGCCGCGGCCCGTAGGGCCTTTATAGCTTTCGATCGTTCGTCATCGGTCATAAAGGCAAGTCGATTTGCGTACTGTTCGCCGAAGTTGATTGCATGCAGCAACGTGGCCAGCACTTCAATACGCTCGGACATTGGTTTCACGTCCGGCTTGAGCATCTGGTAGCCATACAGTGGGCCATAACTTCGAAAATCTTGGATAGTTACCTCGGTCTGATTGCCGGAGCGGTCTACCCGTTGTTCGGTGCGTGTCACTTCGATCTTAAGCGTCCCGTCTGTCCTGAGGTGTTCCCAAAGATCGAAGTCAATCGCCTTCGGCAGTCGCTTGGAGAGAATAAAGCGAACCCGGTCGATATCATCGATGATGTGCGAATTATGTCGAATAACTTCCAAAATTGTTGGGACAATTGCTAAGTGCCCCAAAAGATATGCTTCCGTTTTCCGCCGCCTTTCTTCCTGCCGAAAAATTCCCTCGGCTTCATCGTGACCCGCGGCGTTGATTGATCTGAAGCAATCCCGCCCGATCAGTCGAATAACTTTTTCATTAGGAAACCAAGCAATTTTGCCATCCCGAAAATACCAAGGTGATTTAAATTTGCAGCAGGGACAGGGCGCCCACTTGTGTCTATTCTTCGATCCAGCATGAGAGGCGGGAAGATCGAATTCGCCGCGGTAAACGATTGACGCCCCTTTTGGTGGCTTTGTATGAGTATGGCCAGGCCACAGATAAGGCTTTCCCGTTTCCTTGATGAATTTCTTTATTTCCAGCACAAGTGCGTCGCTTGGTCGATCGGCATAGTGTGCCTTCACGACACGTGCAGATGGGGGAATGACTATTTCGTCTGACAAACGAGAATCCCTAATGATGAAGGCGACTCAGGTGAGGTTCGAATATACCATATGGCTTCTCTAGGAGTCGGTCAGTTATCGACCCCGACGACTCGGCTGACGCGTGGCGGACATACCGGACACTAGCTTAGACGAGATTTGGACTCACGTTACCGCTAATTTGCTACCCGAGAGCCGGCAATTTTCATCGCCGTTTGATCAGTCGTTTGATGTTGCATGCTTTCAGCGCATGAGGTCAGCACCGACAGGCCGATCATTAGTCGCAGTGTCGGGGGGGAGGCACTATGCGGGCGGCGGACGATGAGGCCGTGGCTTACGCATTTTCGTCTTCAGAGGCCTAGCGTCTGTGGCCCGACCCACGTTGCGTCCTGGCTTGGACCGTCGGAAGGCCCTTGCGCCGTTGAACCAATAATCTTCGCGTCGACCCTTCAAGACTGCGCGCCATATTGTCAAAGCTGTTGTTTCGCTGAGCTGCTTGATGGCTCGCAAAACGGAAACGCGATGCTTTTTTTCAATTTGAATATCCGGAAATAGTCGTCGGCAAAGCTCCGATGTTGAAAAGTGCTGCTTTCGATTTTTATCAAATAGGTCAATAAGTTGGCGTTCAATATGTCCTGGCCCTCGGCCCATGGAGCGATAGTCCCCCGACCCGTTAAGTGTTTCCGCCATCGGCGTAGAGTTTCATCAGGAACGGATACAAGCCGAACATGGTCGCCATCACAAACGCGCCGCCGTCGCGATCCTGGA
>JAYSPJ010000173.1:0-3076 GCA_043722155.1 Bradyrhizobium sp. | reverse complement strand
GGACTTGGGACTTGGGACTTGGGACTTGGGACTTGGGACTTGGGACTTGGGACTTGGGACTTGGACCGGCGGCCCGCTTGTGCGACGATTTGCCCGGGCCGCGTCGCCGCTGCGCAGCCGCAGCGCCTGAGGCCCGGCGCTGCCGGGTGTCGGTGGCCGACCATAGGTTCTCGCTATCGATTAACTCGCCAACCGGCCTTGGACCCAACGTCCAAATGCCTGCATGATCCCCGCGACGGAGACGCTTGAACCCGAAGGCCGCATCCCATGACGTCAAAGCAGCCACAGCCCGCAACATCCCATCACGTGGTGATCGTCGGCGCCGGCTTCGGCGGACTGGAGACGACCCATCGGCTCAAGGGCGCGCCGGTCCGCATCACGCTGGTCGACCGCCGCAACCACCATCTGTTCCAGCCGCTGCTGTATCAGGTCGCCACCGCCTCATTGGCGACGTCGGAGATCGCCTGGCCGATCCGCTATCTCTTGCGCGACCGCCCCGAGGTGACGACCTTGTTCGCCAACGTGAGCGGCGTCGACGCGGCCGGCAAGCGCGCGCTGCTCGATGACGGCGACAGCGTGCCGTATGACACGCTCGTTCTCGCCACCGGCGCCCGCCATGCCTATTTCGGCCATGACGAATGGGAGCCATTCGCGCCCGGGCTGAAGACGCTGGAGGACGCCACCACGCTGCGGCGGCGGATCCTGGTCGCCTTCGAACGCGCCGAGCGCGAGACTGATCCCTTGCGCCGCGCCGCGCTGATGACCTTCGTCATCGTCGGTGCCGGCCCGACCGGCGTCGAACTCGCCGGCACCATCGCCGAACTGGCCAAGGACACGCTGCCGCCCGATTTCCGCAACATCGACACCCACAGCGCGCGCGTCGTATTGATCGAAGCGGGCCCGCGCGTGCTGGCGGGCTTTCCCGACGATCTCTCCGCCTACGCGCAGCGCTCGCTGGAAAGTCTCGGCGTCGAAGTCGTATTGGGACAAGCTGTCACCGAATGCTCGTCCGACGGCGTCATCTATGGCGGCAAACCGCTGCAGGCGCGGACGCTGATCTGGGCCGCCGGCGTGCGCGCCTCGTCCGCCGCCGAATGGCTCGGCGCGCCGGCCGACCGCGCCTTCCGCCTGCAGGTCAACCCCGACCTCACCGTGCCTGATCATCCCGATATCTTCGCCATCGGCGATACCGTCACGATCAACGGCCCCGACGGCAAACCGATCCCCGGCATCGCGCCGGCGGCCAAGCAGCAGGGACGCTACGTCGCCGAAACCATCAAGGCACGGCTGCGCGGCGAAACCCTCGGTCCGTTCCGCTACAAGCACGCCGGCAGTCTGGCGCAGATCGGCAAGCGCAAGGCGGTGATCGATTTCGGCCGCTTCAAGCTGCGCGGGGCGATCGCGTGGTGGATATGGGGCATCGCCCACATCTATTTCCTGATCGGCCTGCGCCACCGGCTCAGCGTCGCGATCTCCTGGCTGTGGATCCACGCCCGCGACCAGCGCGCCGCGCGGCTGATCACGCAGGGCAGCAGCAAGGTGGGGCGGTGAGCGGTTGGATCAGCCTGCACCAATTGTCACTGCATACTCAGCCCGGACAGCCGATCCATTCGCCCGACGCATCGTCTTCCAGCAGCCTCACCGCGACAGCGCGCCGCGTCAGCACCGCGCGCTGGTTGATATAGCCCTTGTCGGTGATTTCGCCGGCGTCGACGGAAGCAGGCTCGGCCAGGAGCAGCGCCCGGGCCGCGTGCGCGGAGGAGCCGCCGCCGCTTTTCGCCTTCAGTTTTGCCAGTCCCGCCGCGATCCCTGCGCGCACCCTGTCGTGGCCGATCACCTCGCTCACGTCGGCGCTATCGGGCAGACCGGCATAGGCGCGGCACGCCGCGACGTTTGGAAACACCAGGAAGCCGACGTGATCGCCGCCATGGCCGGTCACGACAATGTCCTGCGCCAGCGGCGCCAGCGCCGTGATGCCGGCGAGGCGCAACGTGCCGACGCTGACCCAGGTGCCGGAATTGAGTTTGAAGTCTTCCGCGACGCGGCCGTCGAAAAACAGTCCGAGCTCCGGCCGATCCGGATCGGCAAAGGTGACGGCGTCGCCGATCAGATAGAAGCCGTCCGCGTCGAACGCCTTCGCGGTCAGCTCCGGCGCCTTCCAGTAGCCCGGCGTGACATTGGGGCCACGCACCCGCACCTCGAGCTTGTCGCCCGAGCGCACGAGCTTCAATTCGGTGCCGGGAATCGGCACCCCGATATTGCCGGAACGCTGGGCCTGAAAATGACAGTCGGTCGCCAGCGGCGAGGTTTCGGTGGAGCCCCAGGCCGACACCATCGGCAGCGCCCGGCCGACCGTCCTGATCGACAACTCCTCCATCGCATCCCATAGATTCTGTGGCAGCGCCGCGCCGGCATAGAATGCGAATTTCACCTCGCCGAAGAAACGGCGGCACAACTCGTCGTCTTCGCGCAAGGCCGATATCAGCATATCAAAACCGCGCGGCACGTTGAAATACACCGTCGGCATCACGCTGCGCAGGTTGGCCAGCGACGTCGCGAACAGGCCCGGCGCCGGCTTGCCGCCGTCGATATAGAGCGTGCCGCCGTTGCGCAGCACCACGTTAAAGTTGTGGTTGGCGCCAAAGGTGTGGCTCCACGGCAGCCAGTCGAGAATGACCAGATCGTCGCCTGCATTTTCCAGAAACGACCAGGTTTGCGCCTTGGCCTGCTGGCTCGAGGTCAGCATGCGCTGGGTGTTGATCACGGCCTTCGGCGTGCCGGTCGAGCCCGAGGTGAACAGGAATTTTGCAATCGTGTCCGGTCCGACCGCCGCGAAAGCGCTTGCGACGGCATCGCTTTCGGGAGTAGCGGCGATCGACCGAAATGGAATTGCGTCGCCGCCGTCAACCTCGCCGGTCGCGATGACAGCGGTGTGCAGCGGCGAGATCGCCGCCAGCGCCGCCGCGAACGGTTTTGCGCCGGATACATAGATCGCGCCGGGATCGAGCAGCCCGATCATGCTCCCGAGTTTATCGAAGTCCCTCGATATCAGCGAGTAGGCCGGCGAGATCGCCGC